>JAKBFR010000240.1 GCA_021837545.1 Bacillota bacterium
AGATAAAGGAAATATGTGAAAAAAACAATATGAGCAGTAGCGAAGTAGATGTGCTTATAAATATTGGCGCTACATATTTTTTAAAAGAGCAATATAAAATATCTTTGCAGTATTTCATTGAGGCACTAGAAAAGTGTGAAAAATATGAATACGAATTCCGTATTTTCTATTGTTATAGTTCCCTTGCAAGTGTTCATTTAAAATTAGGGGATTATGCTAATGCTTATAAATATTACGAGCTTTGCAATAAAGAGCTAGAAAACTATCCTAACCAGGGAAAAGATATAGGTGAATTTTACTTTTTGGCCTCAAGGATTAACTATAAATTAGGTAATTTGCAAAAGGCTCAGTTTTATATACATTCCGCATTAAATCTATATGAGAATGATGAATCTATATTTAAATGGCAGACTCAGGCTTTAAATGAATATATAAAGTTTCATTTAAGAGAAAATGATGAAAACTTAAATGAAAATATTGAAAACATAATAGTTATAGCTAATAAGATAACCTCTATGGTTAATAGACTTAATATATTTTATGACGTAATAATTTTTTTACATGAAAATGGCAAACAAGAACATATAGCTACTATCCTTAATGAAGTTAACAAGGTTCATATTGATATAAAGGATAATAGGGTATATGTTAAAAAATTATATGTTGATGGGTTAATTGAAAAAAAGAAGAGTATTAAGCTTTTCAATGAAGCCATAGAATATTCAAAAGAACATAAAGAAATAGATGTGTATTGGAAAATATATACTTCGATTGGTGATTGCTATTTTGATAAAAAGGATTATTTATATGCGGTAATTTACTATTTTGAGGCTTGTGGTATGTTAAAGGATATAATTCTTCAGTTACCTTTAGAATACAGATTAACTTATATCAAACTAAATAGTGCATTAAAGCCTTTTAATAAATTTTTAGGTATTAATAATTATTATAAGAATAATAAAGACATTGCTATGCTGGAATCTGAGGCAGTTAACGTTAGTGATGAAGAAGGACTATCATATTTATTAGAACAAGTAAATCATAAGGATATTTTAAAGAATAAAAACTTTATAAAATCTATAAAAAAAATATATTCTTCTTCACTTCATGAGGATATTCATGACATAAGTGATGTACTAGAAAATTTACAATCAGATAATGCAAAGAACCTAGAGCTTATAATTGATTATTTGTCCTACATAACTTTGGCAACAAGGGCAACCATCATTATAAATGATAATGATAATGACAAAGAGTATAAAGTTATTGCAGCTAGTGATAGAAGTTATGAGTTGCCACAAAACGAGGAAGCATTATCTAGAATTTTAAGTAGAGAGAGACCTGTGTTAGTAACAGACGTGTCTCAAGAACAAAATATAAATGGAGATATAAATAGTATTCATAATACGTTAAAGGCGTATATTTGTATTCCTATTATTATGGAAAATATAAACGAAAAAGGTTTTATGAAAAGTGAAAGAAGAAAAAATATACATGACAGTAAGCATGTGATTGGATATGTATATATTGAATCACAAAGGGTATTAAATAATCTTAATAGTGATAGTGTAAAAAAATGCATGGAATTAAGTAAGGTTATAGGTATTATAATTGAAAAGTACAAGCTTAGATTAAGTGCTTCTATCGATAAATTGACTGGGACTCTTACTAGAAAATATCTAGAAGAGGCCTTAGATGAACAAATTGAAGTAGCAAGCCAAACGGGGAGTAAGTTTTCTCTTGTTATGTACGATTTAGACCACTTTAAAATGATAAACGATAAGTTTGGACACCGAACAGGAGATTATGCCTTAAAAAGGGTATGCGACGTTGTGATGAGCAATTTAAGAGAAACAGATATTGTAGGTAGATACGGTGGAGAAGAATTTATTGTTATTCTACCAGATACAGATGCTTCCGATGCTGAACTTGTGGCTGAAAAGCTTAGAAAAAAAATAGAACAAGAAAAAATACTAGACAACAGACGGGATGTTACTGTAAGTTTGGGTGTTGCGTCATATCCGCTTCATGGCGAGTGGCAAGACGAATTAGTTGAGAGGGTTGACCAAGCCTTATATGTTGCAAAGCAGCAGGGTAGAAATAGATATGCTGTTTGGAATAGTGAATTTTCTAAAAAGGCTAAAAGAACGGATAGGCTTACTGGAATAATATCTGGCAATGCAATACAAGATCATAGAAATGTACTTGCTATGATAGAATTAATTGAGCTTATAAACATAAATAAAACCAGAGAAGATAAAATATATAGTCTACTAGGTAGGATTATTGAGATTACAGAAGCACAAAAGGGCATTTTATTTATTATGGAGAATAATAATATTATTGACAAATATTCAAGGAAGATTTTCAAGAATGAATGGATAGACATGGATATGTATAATGAGAGCATAATAAAAACTGTAATTCAGAGCAAACAGGGAGTTTACAAGATAGATTGGGATACAATAACTGAGTACGATACAGTTACAGGTGTTCCAAATTGGCAGTCTGTTATGGCGATTCCATTGATTCAAGGTGACACAGTAAAAGGAGTATTATACTTAACGGAATCTACTCAAACAAAAGAGTTTGGTTTTGACGATTTTAACTTTGTAAATACTCTAGGAAAGATAATAGTTCCAATACTATAGAAGAATGCCTTTGGTATGCCCTCAGTAACCCAGTTACTGAGGGTTTTTTCTCTTTATAAAAAAATATAAAATTACTACTCAGAGAAATTATTTTGTTCTTCATCTATAGTATAGACAAAATAAAATGAGGGAACATAGATATATAAAATAATTTGTAATATTAGCGACGTGGAATAAAGTGGTGTATAATGAATATAATAGGCAATGCTAGGTGCCACCCACGTGGCAAGTGGCAAGTTTGCAGGAGATGAAACACTTAATAAGTGTTTTAAACTTTCAAAGAAAGTATGAGGAGGAGAGAAATGAAATTTACCATTGGAAGCACATATCATGGTTTTAAGTTAATTGAAGAGAAAAATATAGAAGAATTAAATTCGGTAACAAGATTATTTGAACATGAAAAAAGTGGAGCTAGATTATTGCATTTAGAAAATGATGATGATAATAAGGTGTTTTCTATAGGCTTTAGGACACCACCTAAAGATAGTAATGGACTTCCACATATT
>JAKBFR010000241.1 GCA_021837545.1 Bacillota bacterium
TTTATCAAATAACAGTCGAACTTTTTCAATTATTTCGTAGCGTAACAAATTCTTTTCATCTTTTAAATTAAAAAGGGTCTTATTGATTTGTTCAAGAATTGATATTGTAAGATCAGAAGCATTTATCGCATTTACAGATTTTAGAATACCAATAATTCTCTCCATAACAAGACTATTTGCTTCTTTTTTCACAAGATCATTTGTAAATTTCTCTAATGTATTCTTTGTAGCACCACGATTTACATATTCAACTATGCTATCTAATATTAGATTAAATATTTTTTTGAATTCCTCACTTTGTATACCGTATGAAATACTTTTATTTAAATAATCCGAAATATCTGTTCCTTCAATTTTTTGTTTTAAATGGCTTTCCAAAAATCCTGCAAATTCTATGGTATCTACACTATTTATCTTTTCTATAAAATACTCTATCAATTCTTCATATAAGTCACTTCTTGTACTTATATTTTTATCAACAAAGTTAATTAAACCATCAATCATATTAATCTGTTCAATTTTACTTCTCAAGACTTTTTTACTTAATAATTCATTCTCAACCATATAAGCTACAGCACTTACTATACTCTCTCTATTCTTGGTTATTATAGCCGTATGTGAAGCTATTATAGGTAGTTTCCCCACCAAAAATGGTTTTTCAAATAATGCAGTTATGGCAAACCAATCTGCAATAGCACCCACCAGTGCTGCTTCAGCAACAAAACTTAACATTTCAAACCATTGGCTACTCCCGAAATTAATCTTTATAATAGTAATTATAATAATTAATAATGTTAAACTAATAACTGATAAATCTGCTATTCTTTTATTCTTCATACCTATACTCCTAAACTATACTTAATAATAAATATTATAATACCTACTACACCACCTACAAGGGAACCATTAATTCGTATCAGTTGTAGATCGTTTCCAACCTTTGATTCGATTAATTCAATTAGCATAGTATCAGTGTATTTATTAAGATTTTCTTTAACCATTTTCCCAATTTTTTCATGATCATCATCTATTAATTTATTTATTATGTCTTTGCAAAACACATCTACTTTTCTTTGACTATCAAAATTTCCATCTAAATCCATCAACCAATTCTCTATAATAAGAAAAAGCTTATCATTTAAATTCCCGTTTTTCAGTGTTTTATTACTTATGTTTTCAAAATTTATTTTAATGTATTCTTCTACCTTAATATTTTCTAAAAGCTTAAATTTCCATTTTTCAATTTCAAATTTAAAATCCTCATTATTTTTAAATTCATCCAATTTTTCGTAAACCCACTGCTTTAGTATTAACCTAGCTTTATTATCATTACTTTTCATACTATTTAAGAACTTCTCAATCTTCTCTTGAATGCCAATTGCTAAATTATTATTACTGCCCTTAAATCCATTAATGATTTTCTTCCTTAAACTCTTACCCTCATAAGAAGAACGTGCTTCCGCTATAAACTTAATAAGTATATTTTTGAAATCCTCTGTTTGACAAAGCAATATTAATTCATCTAGAATAAATTTATAGACTTTATCCTCATACTCAGTTCTTAAGGAACTTTCTATAACTGAAACAATTAACCTATGTAAATCGAATTTTTTCAAACTAACTATAATCAAATCAGAAATAATTTTTTCAATGTCGTTGTTGTTTATTTTATTAATATTATCTTCAATCATTACTTTTAGTGCAGTCTTTATATTTTCAAATTCATTATTATTTTTTGTAAGTTCAATAATGAGCTTTGAAGTATCGTATTTACTAATTAATTTTTTCAAAATCTCTTGAGATAATAACTCTTCACTTACCATATTAGATAACCCATCAAAAATGTTCTGTTTATTTTTAGGAATAGTTTTTTTCAGTAATTTGTTAATACCCCACCAATCAGCAAAACCACCAATCATAGAAGCACAACTCCCACTATACACAAGACCCCCTAAGAAGGTTTTATGAAATGGATAACTAAGTACATAAATACTAGAAGCCAATATTAAAATTAATGTTGCTTTATAACGATTCACTTTATTAAGCCTACTTTCTTTACATGATTTATTTTTATTTTATTGTTCTATTAATTTCTACCAAAACTCCTAAGGATAATATTTAAAAGTGATGGGTTAATATTTATTGTAAATCAACAAACACCTTTTTTCAATCTAACTAAATTAACATTCTGTTAAAAGGACTTTCAAAAACAACTTATTGTCTATTTAATTCTAATTTATACTTAACATAAGGACTATAATATTATTTTAAAAATCACTGAGAACACAAAATTCATAAAAAGCAGTGTAGAAAAAGACACTGTAGAAAATATTTCTTCAACAGTGTCTTCTATACTTAATACTAGCATATTCTTGGCAAGCCTTCACCGTATAAAATATCAATTACACGTTTTCCCCCAAGCCTTGTTATCATCGTAACTCCATGCTCCTGCCTCATATAACCTATTACAACAGCATCCTTTGAAGCTTCAACATTATGTAAAATATTTATTGCTTTATCTTCATCTATTTTGTCCACAATAGCTAAAAACTTACCTTCATTACCCATATATATAGGGTCTAGTCCTAGTATATCGCATAGTCCCTTTACCTCCATATTAACAGGTATTTCATTTTCATATATATCAGCACCACAACCTGAGCTTTCAGCTAATTCATTTAATATTGTGCCAAGTCCCCCCCTTGTAATATCGCGCATTGCCTTAACTCTTATTCCATTATTAAGTAAGGCTAATACAGCACTATTAAGTGGCTGAGCATCTGAACTGATATTGTTTTTAATGCCCATTCTGCTACTGAGTATGCACCCATGATGATTGCCAAGTGTCCCTGATAAAATTATGGCATCCCCCTCGCAGCAGTTTGATGCACTTATATTAATACCTTCCTCTATAATGCCTATACCTGAAGTATTAATATATACTCCACCTTTACCTTCAATTACTTTTGTATCACCAGCAACAATTAAAACATTTGCTTCTTTAGCTGTAGCAGCCATAGACTCCGCTATTTTCGAAAGTGTATCTGTATCCATACCTTCCTCAATAATAAAACCTACAGTTAGATACCGTGGCACAGCTCCCTGCATAAGAAGATCATTAGTTGTACCG
>JAKBFR010000242.1 GCA_021837545.1 Bacillota bacterium
AAGTGGAAAAATATAACAAAAAATTTCCAAAATTACAAAAATTAAGATTTCCAGGACAATGGGATTAATTAAATATTAAAATCAATTTAAACAATTGTTGAATATTGTCTTTTATAATAATTAAGAAAAAGTTTGTTGGCTTGTCTATTTACGACAAGCCAATTTTATATTCTTTTATATTTTACATTTTATATTGACCTTAGTGTTACGGTAAGGCTTATAATATACTTAAACATTAGCAAATATGTTATATAAAACAGGAGTTGATTATTGTGTTCACAATTGGTGAAATTTCAAAAATAGTTAATATATCCGCTAATACTTTAAGGTATTATGATGAAATAGAGCTGTTTAAGCCAAGCTTTATAGAGAATAGTAATCAATATAGGTATTATTCAGACACCCAAATAAAAGATATTACCTTTATCATGGAGTTGAAGCAATATGGTTTCACACTATATGAAATTAAAGAATTAATGAAAAATAGAAATAACCAAAAATTTAAAGAGATGCTAGAGAAAAAGCGTATTAAAATACATAGCGAAATAGATAGGCTTATGGATAGTTCTATTCTTTTGGAAAAACGAATTTCCGAAATAATTAAGGTGAGTGAGTTAAAGATAAATGGCAGAAAGGTTCTCATTGTTGATGATTTAGCACTTGTGAGGATAATAATTAAAAACATTATGGAGGGATATGGCTATACGGTAGTTGGGGAAGCAACTAATGGGGAAGAAGCTATTATTGCTTATGAGGAACTAAAACCTGATCTTGTAATAATGGACATTGTAATGCCTAAAATGGATGGAATAGATGCAGCAAAAAGAATTACTGAAAAACATAAGAATGCAAGAATAATTATGTGTTCTGCAATGAATAATGCTTCTATTATTCTAGAAAGTATAAAGGTAGGCGCAAGAGATTTTGTTTCAAAGCCATTGTCAAGCCACAGGTTAATAAATGCAGTTACAAGAAGCTTAGATGATGATTATAATTTTGATTTAAAAAGAATAGAGTTTGTTTCTAAAATGCTCAAAAATGGTTTGCAAAATGTTGATTTTAATATATCACTAAAGCAAGAAGAAATTGATACATTCATATATAAAATTATAAAAGAAGATGGGCAAGATGAGTTTATTTACAATTTCTTTAAGGCAGCTAAAGATGAGGGTATTAATAGAGAGGAACACCCAGTTACTAGACATTCTAATAGGATAGAAGAAAAAGTACTTATGTATTTAAAAGATAAGTTTACCAGGATTTCAGAAGAAATATCTACTACTATGTCTAGTCATCTTAAAGAAGATTGCACAATTGAGTTACTAACAGTTGAAGATATTACTATGGGAGAATTCAAAACACTGATAAGCAATGCTAATAGTACTGGTGTAATTAAATATGAAAGCCCTTATTCATCAGCTTATGTTCATATATATGGTGAGTTTGAAGATCAACAAGAGCTTACAAAGGAATTTCTTAAAGGTATAGCTAATAATCTTAACCTGTTTCTTCCTAAATATATCACAATTCAGATCCTATTAAGCTCAGTAAAACTTAAATCTTCTACCGAGGATTATGAAATTGTATTAGTTTCTTTCGCTATAGAATTTGTCAAAGGCGATAAGGGATTTGCAGTAATAAGTATTCCTCATGATATTTTACATTCTTTATTTATATAATAAGCTAAACAAGAGGTTACATCTGAGTTCTTTAATATAAAATTGTGAGTATTTCAGAAGTTCCGATTAAAGAGATTTCTTGCCTCTTTTGGGGGCATAAATTTAATATTATCACTTTACTGTCAGAAACATAAAATATTTGAAGGCCAGGTGCTTTTTTATAGCCTAATTTTATACATATCAATTTAATTCATACTTATAGAGAGAGATTATAATCATGAAGGTGAAAGCATTTAGGAGTGTGACAGATAGTATATAATGAGTTTTAGAGACTCTTAGTTTATGTAATGAAAAATTTCCGTAAGCAGCCTAGGAAGGGCTGCTAGCACTTCTGAGACAGGACGTCGAATAAGTGCGTTAGGAAATTTTTCATGGAATAAACTTAGAGTCTGTTAACAAATGTTCTACTATCAGAGCATCCTAAATGCCGAACCTTCATGGAATGCTTAAAATTATAGCTAAATATTTATAAAAACTTACTTCCATAATAACAGCATCCAATGGCTCCATTAAATTGTGGCTCATCAATGGATACTATCTCTTCATAATCTTCTTTTAAATATTTTTTTATTGCAGCATTATTAGCAACACCGCCAGTTAAAACTAACTTTTTACCTTTAAACTTACTTAAAAGAGGTTTAAGCCTCTTATATAGAGAGTAGTTAACACCGGAACACAAACACTCTATACTTACACCTTCAGCTATTTTGCCAATTAACTCTGACTCAGAAAACACAGCACAGGTTGAATTAAGTTCCACAGGATTTTCATGATGCACACTCATATCATCAAGGGATATTTCAAGTACATTTGCCATATTCTCTAAATATCTACCACAAGAAGCGGCACATTTTTCATTAAGCTCTAAGTCCGTAGTAATGCCTTTTTCCACTTTTACTACCTTAACATCTTGTCCACCTACATCTAAAAGTATAAAGTCCTTTAAGCCGGTTTGATACATTCCACCATATACATGGGCTTTTATTTCATTTATTGGAGTAAAGAGCTTTAAATCAGTATTATTTTTTCCATAACCAGTAGATATAGCCTTATCAATTTGTCCGATATCAAGCTTTTCTAAATTTACAATAACCTTACCATCAAAATCGCAGTAATCTCTATAAAAACTCATAGTGCTTACTTTCATCGAATGTATTATCTTATTGTCTTCCATTAAAACAATTTTAACTTCTCGACTTCCAAGGTCTATACCTAATACTCGCATTTCTCAATCTCCTTCAAATCTAATAACATATCTAGAAAGGCTTCTAATCTAAGTTTTGTTCTTGCATCTAAGATATTCAACTTGTCCCCTTCGATATTTAATATTGGAATATCCAACTTTTCTTTTAAAACAATATCTTCTACTGCTCTATAGCAAAAGGCTTGAGTATAGTGAATTATACCGTCTAATTTTCGCTCTTTTATTTGCTGTTTT
>JAKBFR010000243.1 GCA_021837545.1 Bacillota bacterium
TCATAATCTATTAAAATATCTTTTGCAATTTCCCATGAAGCTATTTCATGAGGCATACCATTTTCATATTGATAAGACTTTCCTATATCATGTAAAATTGCAGTCGCATATATAATTTCTTTCTCAAAGCCTAAATTTTCTTCTAAATTTATTGATTGGGCAATTCTTGCTACATCTAAAAAATGTTTCAAATTATGTTTACAATACTTTCTACCCTTTTCAAACTTCTTGTTCCTTTTTAAATAATACATATATCTTTCGTCATTTAAAATGCAATTAAATCTATCCATAACATACCCCAACTATATTTACTATTTACTAAGTATCATCATGATTATTTTATTATTATATCATTTATTTTTAAATAAAAAATAACACTTAGAAATAATTAAAAATAATTTCTAAGTGTTACCCCTTACTTATTAATAAACTTTAGCTTGTTCTTCCCCATCAAGCACTCTAATAGCACCTTGAGCTAAAGCAAGTAATTCATCTTCTCCTGGATAAACTGTAACTGGAGCTATCCATTCTACTTTTGCTTTTAGGTCTGGAACAAGAGTTGGTGAATATGCAATTCCTCCAGTAAAGATAATTTGATCTACTTTACCTTCTAGCACTACTGACATTTCCCCAATTGATTTTGCAATTTGATAAACAAATGCTTTATATATTGCTCCGCATTCTTTATCTCCTGCTTCCATATTGTCAATAACACCTTTTACATCATTTGTGTTTAGGTATCCAACAAATCCGCCTTTTCCTACAACCTTACCATATACTTCTGCTTCGCTATATTTTCCACTAAAGCACATTTTAATTAAATCACCAATTGGAACTGATCCAGCTCTTTCTGGCGAAAATGGTCCATCTCCATCTAAAGCGTTGTTTACATCTACAACTTTTCCATGGTTATGAGCTCCAACAGAAACACCACCACCCATATGTACAACTACAAGGTTTAGGTTTTCGTATCCCTCTCCACTTTCTTTACCATATCTTTTAGCTACTGCTTTTTGATTTAAAGCATGGAATTTACTCTTTCTTGGAAGTTCTGGTACTCCTGATAATCTAGCTACATCTGCTAATTCATCTGTAACAACTGGATCTACTATAAATGAAGGAATATTTAATTCATCCCCAATTGATTTCGCAATTATTCCACCAAGGTTAGAAGCATGTGGCCCTTGAACTCCAACTTTTAAATCTTCAACCATTGCATCATTTACTGCGTATGTTCCACCTTCAACAGGTTTAAGCATTCCACCTCTTCCAACAACGGCACTTAAAGTAGTTATATCAAAGTTCTTTTCTTTTAGAACATTTAATATTACCTCTTTTCTAAATCCAAATTGGTCATATATTGTATCATATCTCTTTATTTCTTCATTTGTGTGTCTTAATGTTTCTTCAAATAGTTCTTTTTCATCTTCATAAACACCAATTTTAGTTGATGTTGAACCTGGATTTATTATTAATAGCTTATATGACATTCCGAATCCCCCTTAAACTTATGCATTGATAATTATATGTTTACTTATTACTTATTTTTTGCTGCAACTAATGCTGCTAGAGCTATTGAATTAACTTTTGTTTCAAATGAATCAGCTCTTGAAGTTAAAATTACTGGTGCTGATGTACCTACTAAAAGTCCACCATTTCTTGACTTTGAGAAATATGTTAATGTTTTATACATTACATTAGCTGCTTCAATATTTGGTAATAATAATATATCTGCTTTACCCGCAACAGGACCTGTAACGCCTTTATGATGAGCAGCTTCTTCTGATATTGCATTATCTAATGCGAAAGGTCCATCTACGATACAACCTTTAATTTGTCCTCTATCACTCATTTTAGCTAATAATGCAGCATCAACTGTTGATTGCATACTAGCATTCACAACTTCAACTGGACATATAGGTGCTACCTTAGGAACTTCTATTCCACATGCATGTGCTACTACTACTGCGTTATTTATCATCCCAACTTTATCCTTAAATTCAGGATATGTATTAAATGCTGCATCAGTTAAAAATAATAACTTATCCCAGCCTTCTATATCAAAAACTGCAACATGTGACATTAATTTTCCTGTTCTTAATCCAATTTCTTTATTTAATACACTTCTTAAGAATGTAGCAGTATCTACTAATCCTTTCATTAGCATATCAGCATGACCACTTGAAACTAATTTTACAGCTTCTAAGGTAGCCTTCTTTGGATCTTTGATATCCATTATTTCATAGTCTGATAAATCTAAGTCTATCTTTTTTGCTATTTCATGTATTTGTTGTTTATCTCCAACTAATATTGCTTGAGCAATATTTTTTTCTGTAGCTTCCTTTATAGCTTCTAACACAGGCTCATCTTGCGCTACTGCTACTGCCACTTTCTTTGTTGGAACTTCCTTTAGTCTTGATAATAAATCATCGAAGTTTTTACTCATCTTTTTGCACCTCTTACCTTAATAATTTTTAACTTAGGCACATGAAAAAAATAATAGACCAAAGATGCGACGCATATTTCGTGTCAGACAAGGAAGTAAATTCTGCTCATAGTGGACCTATTAACTGAATTTGCTGACGCAGTATGACGCAAAATAGGCAAGCATACTGGTCTATTATTTTTTTGATTGTGCCTTATATTATAATTAGTTTAATTATTTGTTAAATTTGTGTCAATCTAGTTTATAAATATTCCTTCTATATTCTATTGTAACAAAAAATTACTGGAAATGTTAAATTTTCAGAATATTATTTTTATTATTTAACTATTTTTTAATCTTTTTCAATTCCTATAGTACCATTATTAATACATAATTAATATTTTTCTTAACTCATTATACTGTTATCCTCACCTATTCTATGGCAAATCAAATTTTTCAATTATATGCTCAGCAACCCTTATCCCGTCAACTGCTGCTGATATTATACCCCCTGCAAACCCAGCACCTTCTCCTGTTGGGTAGAGTCCACAAACATTTATGCTTTCAAGAGTAGAATTTCTATTAATTCTAACTGGAGCTGAAGTTCGTGTTTCAATTCCCGTTAAAACTGCATCCTCTCTAGCGTATCCCTTTATTTTTTTATCAAAATTCAAAATTCCTTC
>JAKBFR010000244.1 GCA_021837545.1 Bacillota bacterium
ATCTTTTAGTTAATTTATATTTCCTTTTTAAAATAGGATAACGATTTTCATAAGTAATTATAGATGTTGTATAAAATTTATTTATTAATATATTTTTTTTCACTCTTATTATGGAAAAAACACAGATAGAGTCTTTACACTCAAGATCTTTAATAATTAAATCCCAAAATGTAGCTGCTGTAAAATAAGCTCTTGAATCTACATCCATTCCTACTGTATAAAGATGATGAGCCCATACTATAAATCCTAATATACCTATTGAAATAATAGCATAAACCATTCCTAAATACTCAAGTATATTTTGTACACTTGTTGGACCATCTCTTTATTTTTCGAATTTATCCCATTTAAGTAAAAATTTATTTCACGCTTTACCTAAAATAGAATTATTTGAAGCTAAATGAGCTTTTAAATTTCTAAGTTCATGATATCTTTTTATTAATTTTAATCTATTATGCTTAGCAGATCTTGAAGGGCATAAATTAAAATAGTCTAATAATTTTAAAATTTCAGATTTTTTATATACAATCCATTTAAAATTTTCTTTTTGAATATAAATATTTCCACCATATAATTCAGGCAAGAATTCTAAAAGAAATTTATTTTTTTGTGATGCAGTGATAAATATTTGGGAAGATTTTAAATTTAAATAAATACTTCCATCACTATCAAAAAAACCTGAAAACCATCCATTATTGAAAGTTAAATTTGAAGGTTGTATTACAGATATACTATAAATTTCACATATTTTATTTAATTGAATTAATCTTATAGGATTCCTAATTTCTCCATTAATAGCATTAATTAAATCTAATAAACCTTTTTTATGATGTAATCTATATCTTAACCAATTAACTCCAGATCTTAATTTAATAGAACCACCAAATTTTTGTTTTACTTGATAAAGACAATGTTTATCTCTAGTTTCCATTACTATTTCTAAACTTGCATAACCTTTTTTACTTACTAGAAAACAACCATCACCATCAATTAAACCAGCTAATCATTGATAAAAAATTTTATTATTTTCATTTTGTTTTGGTAAAGTTGAAAGATAAAACTTTTGTGAAAATTTAAATGAGCGAAATAATAACAAACATATGGCCTCTGAAATTCCTACTAACATGCTTAATCCGTAACTCAAAGTAGTTTTGGATTTAAATTTAAACCAGTTTTTGCTAGCTATAATTTGTGTTTTGGTTATTTGCAGGTTGTAAGGATAAACAAAATTTATTACCAACACTAATACAGTGATGACCATAAAAATGGATATACAGGCGTTAATGCTATAATACTGTAAACGACTTATTTGTATAGTATTTTGTTTATTTAATTTTCTTAGTTTCTTGCATATAGTTTGTTGCAAAGCGTTTATTATACACCCTGGGCCATTTTGACCAAAAATAGGTTTACCTGAAAAGGTTGATATAACATGACTAATTATTCCAAATGCAGGTATTATTAAAATATACACCTCTGGATGCAAACACATACTTAATGTGTTCAGACCATATTTTTATCTATAAATACTTAATTAAAATTATTAGTGAAATCTTCATAATTTAACCATTTAATATAAAAATTTTCTCAGTTTTTTCTTAATAAAGTTTCTGGAAGTAAATTTTTTAATTCATAATATTTTAGAATCATATTAATTCTTTTTATTTTGGCTGATTTACATGGATTTATTTTAAAATATTCTACTAATTTTAAAATGTCTTCTTTTTTAGTTACATACCATTTAAATGATTGTGAACTACCTCTATCTATGTAAATATTGCCCCCATAAAGTTCTACTAATGGTTGTAATATTTCTGCTGTTTTTTGACTAGCACTAATTGATAATTGTGTATTGGTTTTATTAATAGTTATGGAACCATCGGCATCAATAAATCCAGATAACCAACCATTAGTATAGTTTAGTTTATCAGGATATATAAGTTTTAATTTATAATAATTACAAATATTATTTAGTTGAACTAATCTATGAGAATTACGAATTTCTCCATTAACATCATTAATTAATTTTAGTAATCCTGATTTATGATGTAATCTATATCGTAATGCATTAGCACCAGATCTTAATTTTATAGATCCTCCATAAATATTTTTAATATATTGTAATGCATATTTATCTCTAATATCCATTGTTATTTCTAAACTTGCATAACCTTTTTTTGATAATAGAAAACATCCATCACCATCAATTAAACCAGCTAATCACTGATTTAATTGATTATTTTTTAATTGTGTATTCATAGAAAACAAACGTATGGTCTTTGAAGTTTTTATTAACGTGCTAAGCGAGTTAATAACTTGCAGGTTTTTATTATTAAATAAGTTTTTTACGTTTGAATTATTTTTAGATATAACAAATGTACTTATAAAATTAATATATAATTTACCGCATATAGTTTGTTGTATAAAATATTCAAAAAAAGAATATTTTAAAGGCCAATTTTGACCAAAGAACCCAATTCTTAAAATTTAAAATCTTATAGATATATATCTCTCCCTCTTTTAAATCCCTGTAACATATTTTTATACGTCCTTGTGAAACGAAAGTCATCTTTTCGTTTTAAGAATCCGACTATACATTAAGCAATCCAATCTTCTATTGTGATTGGTTCACCCACAAATGAACTAGTCTGTAGCGAGCGACCAATTATATTTGTTCGTCCCGACGGTCTTAAACTAGGAATTTGTTAACCGTTTTCATAAGTGTAGCCATAAATGACTAGGGTATAACAGTGCTTCTAAAAAGGCGACTGATATAATTTTAGTCTTAAAGTTCAGAAAGAACTCAATAAACATCTGCTAAAACATTAATCGGATCTCACGATCCATTATACCCTGTTTTCCCGATTATAAAATTTTATAAAAAAAAATTTAATTATTAATTAGTTTTAATTGTTCTAATAATTTAATTCGAAGATCTGGATTTAAATGATCTTTATTTAATAATTTAAAATAAAGATCTTTTCATAATAAATAACTATTATTTTAATTAGTTTTTAAACTATATATTTCAAAATAATTAGATTCCGCCAAGGAATCCCCGCTTCGCGGTGATTCGACTAAAAATTTTTTAAACCACTAACTACATAA
>JAKBFR010000245.1 GCA_021837545.1 Bacillota bacterium
TCACTAACGACTTGGACCCTGAAGGTGAAAAATTAATATGTGAATATGTGAAGGAGAAATATAGTTCTGAATTCATATTCTTAACTCATTATCAGCGTAGCAAAAGACCAATGTACACCATGCCAGAAGGCACTGAAAGTACTCATAGCTTCGACTTATTATTTAGAGGTCTTGAAATAACTACTGGTGGACAAAGAATTCATAACTATGAACAGTTAAAAGAAAGTATCTTAGCTAAAGGACTAAATCTTGAAAGCTTTAGTGGATATCTTGAAGTATTTAAATATGGAATGCCACCTCATGGTGGTTTAGCTATAGGGCTTGAGCGATTAACCTCCCAACTTTTAGGCCTTAGAAATGTGAGAGAAGTTACCCTATTCCCAAGGGATAGAGATAGAATAGCGCCTTAAGTCACCTTCAAAAAATAAAAAGTGCATATATTGTTCCAAATGTATTTTGCTCAATATATGCACCTTATTAAACATCAAATGTTAATAATAATTTATTACTATGATTCTATTTTTTTAGTTTAGGTAAAACAAAGTCAATAAATATCCCTGTTCCTACTACGCTTATAAGACAAGTAAAGCATACAAATATATATAAGGCCCTTGCTAAATCCTGGAAACCTTCACCTGGATTAGTTCTAATCATATACACGTTATATATTCCCAAAAGTATAAAAACTATTGCAGGAACATATTTAGCATATCTTTTTCTACCTGTTAACCTATGAATTAAATAAGTTATAGCAATTACTACAATACATACAGTGGCGATTATCAATATAAATCTTGTCATTATATCATCTCCCCCATTATTATAAATCCACTAAAATGGCTTGTTAACGACTTATTTATGAAATGTCATTAACATATAAACTAGTATATAGTGATATATTACAATATTCCGCCCTTTTATGCTATATAAATAATTTATTAAAAATTACCAAACAAGTATAATAGTTGTAGTCGATATGCGGTTTAAAATGTACTTGTTAATATCATCTAATATAAATACCCAGCAACAATTGAAACTTGAGCTAAAACATAAGTTAGCATAATATACGTATTTCCATTTTTAAATTTACCTTTAAAAGTGTAAAATCCTAACATAGAATCTGAGCATAAAAACAATAATGACCCAATAAAGGGAAGTAAAAACCAAATACTCATATCCATAACCCAAATACGCGTTAAACTAGAAAAGCTCATTAATAAAATAACTGCCATATATATATAAGTGGGTATTTTCATATCCCCTAAATACCTTATTAAATTCTTCATTACTGCACAAGCTCCAATAACATATATTATAATAATAAGATAAAACCACATCGGTACATTTTTTGCAAACGAAATGCTTTGTAAAAAAAGCAAAACATAACAGAGGTGCCCTATGAGAAAAGCTCCGAGGCCCAGCATAAAATTACTTTTTCTTTCCGACCACATTAAAAATACATCCCCCATGAAACCAAATATTAATGCCATTACTATAAGTTTATTTACTGTAGCTGCACTTAATATATAATAAATTGCTAATAGTGGCATTAAAAATGGTTTTGTATATAAGCGACCCTTATTATTTTCATTTCTAGTGAAAATCATATGCAAAACAAATGTTATACAGAATATCCCCGCAGTTATTACTCTAATTATCATAAAATCCCTCCATAAAAGCATTAGGTATTTTATGTATATTTTACCATATTATCGGCTTTATATCAAAACAATTGCCACAATAGGCAAAACCCCTAAAGTATATATATTGTTATAACTTTAAGGGCTTTATATTCTCTTAAAACGCAATAAGTGGCTTAATTAGAAGCTTCGGAAAGTTAAACAATTGTTAATCCTTTTGCTTTCCAAGATCTTACTAAATTTTAAATTGTTCAACCGCTTTCATTAATTCTAAAGTCAATTCACTTAAATCTCCAGATGAATTCGCAACTTCAGTGGAAGAACTGCTCATTTCCTCAGTTGCTGAAGATATTTCTTCAGAAAAAGCAGAAATTTGTTCTGATACCCTAGAGGTTTCATTAATTTTATTAATAATGCCCTCTTTATGATTATCAATTTTTATTATGTTATTATTTACTTCATTAATCTTAGGTATAACACTCTCAATATTTTCTACAATTTCTTTAAAAGAAGTTATAGAGGCTTTAATAACTTCAACTTGATTTTGTAAAATATTATGTGCGTTATGGGAACTTAGAGCTACAGCCTCACTTTCTGAGGAAATTCCTTGTAATAAATTATTTATATTTCCTGAAGAATGCTTAGACTGTTCTGCAAGTTTTCTTATTTCTTCTGCTACCACTGAAAAACCTCTTCCAGCCTCTCCCGCTCTAGCTGCTTCTATGGCTGCATTTAAGGCTAGTAGATTCGTTTGTTCTGCAATACTGTTTATTAAATTTGATATTTGTGTTATTTCAGAAATATTACTCTCTAGTCCTCCAATTTTATTTTTTATATCTTCGAAGGATATAGCTATACTCGTTATTGAATTTTCAAGCACCACTAAATCTTCATTACTATGCTTAGCTTTAACATTAATTAAATTAGCTGTAGAATTTATTTCTTCAATAGAAGCTACTGCTTTATGAATTTCAGCACCAAAGTTGTCAACTAATCCACTTATATTAATTAATTCTCTAGTCTGAGAATCATTTTTAACCGCTACCTCCTCTATAGAAGAGGCAACATTCTCTGAAACTGAAGTCATTTCTTCTGATAGTGATGTTAATGTTTCAGAGTGATTCATTACCTTTCCTGAAGACATATTTACTGTAGAAATTGCAGCTTTAGTTTTTTCCTTAAACTCTTCTATGGACTCTGCAATAGTTTGGATTTCGTCTCTACTATTAACCTTTATAGAAACCGTTAAGTCTCCCATTGCCATTTTATCTAAATTTGAAGTTATTTCACATACATTCGAAACCAATTTTCTAGAAAAAATCCTGCTAATTAAAATAGAGGTTAATAAAGTTATTATAGCTAAGATAATAACTAAAACAATAAGAGTAGTTTTCATATATTGAAAGATATCTACACTTTTATCAATACCTACAATAGCAATAATTTCACCAGAGGAATTCT
>JAKBFR010000052.1 GCA_021837545.1 Bacillota bacterium
CCTTTAAAAATGTATTTCCTCATTCTAATTAGCTCTTTGCACTTTTTTTAAATCTGGTATGTTTATGGCTGTGCTTTGTGCTTTTTTTAATTGTGACAAGTTCTCGGTTGCGCTTCGCGCTTTTTTTAATTGTGTATAATTTATTGTGGTGTCAATTATATACATAGGTCTTCCTTTGCTTTCATCGCAAATTCTTCCAATATATTCACCAATCATTCCAATACAGCCTAAAGTTATACCAAACATGATCAAATTAATTGACATTATCATTCCTAAACTTATATTTATATTTGGCATGTTTTTAACCATAGTAACAATTATTGAAATTACTCCTATAAGAAAAGATAAGCCTCCCAAATATCCAGCAATAACAAGTGGTTTATATGAGAAAGAGGTTATACCATCAAAAGCAAGCTTTATCATTTTTTTCAAAGGATATTTGGTTTCTCCAGCAAATCTCTCCTGTCTTTCAAATTCTACATAAGTTTGCTTATAACCAACCCAGCTAACGAGTCCTCTTACATATCTATTTTTTTCAGGAAGTGAAATCATAGCATCACATACTTTTCGATCTATAAGTCTAAAATCTCCCGCATCTACAGGAATGTTAATAGTCGTTATACTTTTTAATAGTCTATAAAACATCTTTGCTGTAAATTTTTTAAAGAAAGTCTCTCCCTCTCTTTTTATTCTCTTTCCATAAACAACCTCGTAACCTTCCTTCCATTTTTCAATCATCTTTAAAATGACTTCTGGAGGATCTTGAAGATCTGCATCTATTACAACTACAGCATTTCCACCTGCTAAATCCATTCCTGCTGTTATGGCTGCTTGATGACCAAAATTTCGTGAAAAGTTAATAAGTTTTATTTTTTCATCAATTTTGCATATCTCCAGAGCCTTTTCTCTTGTTGTATCTCTACTTCCATCATTTACAAATACAATTTCATAATTTTCTTTAGTAGAGTCCATAATCTTTTTTAATCTTCTATAACTTTCATCTATAACAAGTTCTTCATTATATAAAGGTACTATTACAGAATATATTATACTATTACTCATTTCCTTCACCTCAATTATTTATAATATTTTTAAAATTTCTAGACTATTTTGACTTATCTCAATTAACCTGTTTTTGTGTTTTATACTTAAATTGATATTGATATTTTTAACTTGATTTAATTTAACTCTTTAATATAATTTATCATTCTAACCTTAACGTTTCCTTAACAGATAATTATATATTCACCGAGTAAGTTTGAATTACAAATTCATAAAGAATAAAAAATCAGCTTATACCATTAATCAAATGATATAAGCTGATTATTTTAATTCCTTATTAAATTAAAATACCCCCACCAACCAAAGTTTGATTTTCGTGGGTTTCATGATGGAGGCAAAGCGTACATTTCCTCCATTTTACTATCTAATTTTAGTAAGGTTCTTACAAATTTATTATTATTTCAACTTCAAGTTTTATTTATATTTTTTATAATTAAATAGTGCAATAAAATAGCTATATATCCAAATATAGATAATCCATCGTAAATAACTGATAATATAATATTCAAAAATATGTATTATTAAAAACACTTATTCTAGATTCAATTTTTTAATTGCCCATTCCGACATCTCTCTTACCTTTGAATTACTATCGTTACAAGCGTACAATATATGTTCTCTATATTGCTCCTTATAGTCATTTACCATTGCATTAATTGCATTAACTTTCCATTTCCAAACATCATTTTTTGGTATATACCAGAATTTTGGCTGCATTACATTTTCTAAAAAGTCATAATCCATTCCAATGATTTTTTCTAATGATATCTGCTGACTTAATTCTTCTAAATGAGGATATTCCTCTGTTTCTTTCCAATGATTTTTATTCATAGGGCAAACATCTTGACAAGCATCACATCCATAAACCCAATCACCAATTTCTTTTCTAAATCTTTCATTAGGCATATCCCTACCCATAAATGTAGTAATGCAAGATACACATGCAATAGGATTCATAGTATAAGGCTCAGATAAAGAAGCTGAAGGGCACTCCTTTATACATAGATTACACTTATCAGAACAAGGTCTTACATTTGGTGTTTCTATAGCTTCTAACTCCTTATCAATAAGCCATGCTTCTAAATATAACCAAGAACCATTTTCTGTGTAAAAGAAATTATTTCTACGCACAATTCCAAGTCCAGCTTTCATCGCTGCAAAGCGCAATGCAGTCAAACCAAATTTTCGTTCGGTTTCCGCTCTAATTCCCATGTCCTGCATATATTTTTCAAATTTTAAACTATCCTGAAAATCTTTTGAGTTTTCGTCTAATCTACTATCAACTAAATAATATTTTGCAATCATGCCCTTTAAATGCTCTGGTATATTATATTTTCCATATCTTCTTACACATATAACAATAGACTTTGCCCATGGATGAGTATCTTGTGTATGTACAAAACGATACTGGCTTTGATAAAAACCTTTAGCCTCTGGAATTTTATCAATACGTTCTTCAAGCTTTTCTTCATAGCCATCTATATCAGATATTTTAATAATTCCGCACTTTTCATATCCCATATCTAATGCTGCACTTTTTATTTTTTCTGCTAATAAATCCATTTGTTATGCACTCCTTCATTAAATGATTATTGTCATTATTCTACTTCAAATATTATTTCGCTTCTTTTGTTTTAATTACTACAGGAACTATTTCATCTTTAAATTCCCCATTCCAACATCTCTAATTTTTTTATTCATCCTCAAATTACTTTTTGTTATTTTTTTAACAAACTTCAATATAACTATACATTTATTTTCTTGATATAAGTTGCCTACATAACTTTTTTAATCAATTTTGCAGCTGCCTTATAAATTTATTCTATCAAACAACTATATATTTGTAAAATTGATATATTCGAATTGACAATTCGATTTTATCAATATATTGTTATATTTAGAAATTAAAATTGAGGTGAAATTTATGGATATTAGACACTTTAAAACTTTTAAAAGTATCATTGAAGAAGGTAATTTCTCAAATGCTGCAATGAAATTGGGGTATACACAATCTACTGTTACCTCACAAATTCAGCAACTAGAACAGGAACTCTCAATCAAATTATTTGAAAAAATTGGCCGTAATATGGTATTAACATCACTTGGAAAAGATTTAATACCTTATGCAAATGAATTACTTAATGTAGTGAAAAAAATTGAAAGTGTTGGAAAGTCTGGTAATAATATTACAGGTGAGTTAAAAATTGCAGTTGCAGACTCCTTGATGTCTTATCAGTTACAAAATGTATTAAGCTTGTTTAAAGAAAAAGCCCCTAATGTAAAACTTTCTATAATTTCTCTTAATTGTTATGCTATAAAAAATATTTTATTAAATGGCGAAGTAGATCTTGGATTAATGTACGATGTGGGGAGTCAAAATGATAATTTGAATACTGTTAAGCTTTCAGATTTCAATTTAGCTTTAATATGTTCACCATTATTTAAACAAGAAGGATTAGATTTTTGCAAATCAAACCAAAAACTAAACACAAGCCTTATAATTAATGAAGTTGAATCAATTTATCGGAAAATACTCGAAAATTATTTTTTTGATAACAATATATCTTTAAATAACACAATTGAACTTTGGAACATAGAAGCAATAAAAAAATGTGTTGCTAGTAATTTAGGAATTTCATTTTTACCTCGTTTTGCAGTAGAAGAAGAGCTACTAAATGGTAAATTAAAAGAACTTAAGGTAGGCTGTTCTGATGCCAAGATTACAGCAATATATGCTCATCATAAGAACAAGTGGATTAACCCTGCAATGTCGTTGTTTATTAAATTAGCAAGAGAAAGTTTTAATATTAGTTAAAGTTATTTCCTACTTGTATTGTAAATATACATTAAATTTTTTATAATAGTTCTGGGCGGATAGCCATCTACTCAAATTTACCACCTTTTTAATACACATATAAACATATTGTTAAGTTTTTATACCCACTTATAAAGTATCGTTATATTTATGACACTGTACAAGTTAATCAATGTTACATTTTTTGTTATTAATATTCTAGAAGCACACTAAAAATGAAATATAAATATTTCATTTTTAGTGTGCTTTATATTTTGCTACACTTTAGTTATTCTATAAAAATTCTTCATATCTATTCTTATATATTGTCTTAAGTGTTGTTGTAATAACCATATAACATATTAATATCATAGATAACCATATGAAATAATTTTTTGGCATTGGTGCCATTTCAAGTGCTAATCCTAAATTAGTATATGGTATTATTATTCCTACCATAATTGCTATTATACTACTTAATAATACTGGAACTGATGCTCTACTTTGAATAAACGAAACCTTCGGTGTTCTTATCATATGAATAATTAATGTTTGAGAGCATAAACTTTCCACAAACCATCCTGCATTAAAAAGTGATATAAATAAAATTTTATTTACATTAGGATCATTAAAATTTCCTCCACAAATCATTGGACATATAATAAAGAACATTACTGTATAAGTTATAATATCAAAAATTGAACTTACAGGTCCAAACCATCTCATAAACTTACCTATTGAAACCGCATCCCATTTTCTTGGGAATTTAAGATATTCTTCATCTACATTATCCCATGGAAGTGAAATACATGATATATCATAAATCAAGTTTAAAATTAAAATTTGTATTGGTAACATTGGTAAAAAAGGTATTAATGCACTTGCTATAAGAACTGAAAACATATTACCAAAATTAGAACTTGCAGTTATCTTTATATATTTCACTATATTTCCAAATGTTTTTCTGCCTTCAAGCACTCCATGTTTAAGTACCATAAGATCTTTTTCAAGTAATATTATATCAGCGCTTTCTTTTGCTATATCAACAGCAGTATCAACTGAAATTCCAACATCAGATTCTTTCATTGCTAATGCATCATTAATTCCATCGCCCATAAACCCTACAGTATGTCCATTTTCACGGAGAACTTTAACTATTCTACTTTTTTGTTTAGGACTAAGTTTTGCAAAAACACTAGATTCTTCAACTTCCAAAGAAAGTAATTCATCATCCATTTCATCAATATCGTCTCCAATTAAAATTTTATCTACCTTCATTCCAACTTGTTTGCAAATACAGCTTGTTACTGACTCATTATCTCCTGTCAAAATTTTTACTGCAACACCATATTCATTAAGGGCTTTAAGTGCATCCATAGTACTTTCCTTTGGAGGGTCTAGAAATGCAAGGTAACCCATTAATACCATATCAGACTCATCTTTTACTGAAAAAACACCTTCTACTGATGGATTAGTTTTTTGAGCAACTCCAATTACTCTCATTCCTTTTTCATTTAATCCATCAACAGTTTCAAGAATTTCATTTTTTATATCTTCAGTTAACTTTTTAATTTCTCCTTTATATTCAGCATACGAAGATATTTCAAGCATTTCTTCAATAGCGCCCTTTGTTATAAGTTGAGTTATTCCTGAAGTATCTTTAATTACAACACTCATTCTTCTTCTATTAAAGTCAAAAGGTATTTCATCTACTTTGACATATTGATCCTTTAAGACTTTAAAAGATTCATCATTTGCATATTCCAATATTGCAATATCCATTAAATTTTTTAATCCTGTTTGATAAAAGCTATTTAAAAATGCATGATGCAAAACTCTTTTATCCTCATTGCCATGAATATCTAAATTATATTCTAAAGCAACTTTATCTTGAGTTAAAGTTCCGGTCTTATCAGTACAAAGCACATCCATAGCTCCAAAGTTTTGTATTGAGTTAAGACTCTTTACAACTGTTTTTTTCTTAGCCATTCGAACTGCCCCTCTTGCAAGGTTCGTTGTAACTATCATTGGTAACATTTCTGGAGTTAATCCTACTGCAACAGATAATGCAAATAGAAAAGCTTGAAGCCAATCTCCTTTTGTACATCCGTTTATAAAAAATACGACTGGAACCATTACCATCGTAAATTTGATTAATAGCCAAGATACAGAGTTAACACCCTTATCAAAACTTGTAGCTGTCCTTTTTCCTGTAATACCTTTTGCCATAGACCCAAAGTAAGTGCTATCTCCAGTATTAACAACTACACAAACTGCAGAACCACTTATTACATTTGTCCCCATGAATCCAAGATTAGAACTTTCTAATGGAGTTTGTAAGATCTTATAAACTTCACCTGCATATTTTTCTACAGGTTCACTTTCTCCAGTTAAAGCTGATTGTCCCACAAACAAATCCTTAGCAGTAATTATTCTTACATCAGCAGGTATCATATCCCCTGCTGCTAAATATATTATATCTCCTGGTACAATATCTGAAAGTGGTACTTCTCTCCTTGAATTCTCCTCATTAATAACATCATTGTCTTTATATTCATCTTGGAACTTATTATCCCTTATACGACTAACTGTTACCGTTGTTTTAACCATTTCCTTTAATTTTTCAGCTGCATTATTTGAACGAGTTTCTTGTACAAATCGTAAAATGCCACTAATACTTACCATTACAGTGATAATTATAATTGATTTAAACTCTCTCTCTTCTTTACTTACTAAAATTACATCTGCAAACACTGATATTACTGCCAATAAAAAAAGAATAATAGTAAAGGGATTTACAAATGCTTCAAATATCCGTTTAAGTACAGAATCTGGTTTTTCATGTGAAATTTGATTTTTTCCATATAACAATCTTAATTCGTCTGCCTTTTCATCAGTATGCCCTTTAATTGATGTTTCCATTTTCTCTAATAACTTATTAATTTCTAATCTACTTGCATTAAATAATGTTTTTTCTATTGAAAAGTTTAATTTAACATTATTATTAATTCTATTATTTTTCATTACTTTTTCCTCCTAAAAATATCATAATTCAGTATCATCATATAGAGGTAAAAAACATAGAACTAGTTTTTCTTAATAGATTTAATAAATCTAAGTATTAATAATCCATAAATTCAAAAAATCTATATTTATTTAAGTAAAACTTACTGGTGATAAGAATAGACTTACTTTATACAAATAATTTTTAGCAAGTTTAAGCTTAATCTGCAGTTCTGGTTCTATGTCATTTGTACTTTTCGAGTCCATTCTTATTCACCCCCTTCAAATTTAATTATTAGTTTAACTATAGTCTTGAAATAAGCTTAAACTAATATGCCTTATTTTTAAAGTTGTAAACTTAGAGACTTATTTAATTATCTAAATTTTAATAAAGTCTTTTTAAGTCTATAGTATTATAAATACTATAGAAATTCACCATACTTTCTTATATATAATTTCTTTAATATTGTTACCAAAATCATATATGAAAGTATCATAGCTCCGAGCCACAAAAAGTATACTGCAGGCATAGGTGACATTCCAAGTATTTTACCCAAATTAGTATAAGGGATTATTGTACCTATAGAAATAGCAATTGTTGTAAGAGTTAATACTGGTAAAGATGCTCTACTTTGAATAAATGGAACTTTTGGAGTTCTTATCATATGAATTACAAGAGTTTGTGACCACAATGATTCAACAAACCACCCTGCATTAAATAGTGCAATAAACAATACATTATCTACACCTGGTGCACCATATGCTCCACCACAAACAGCTGGACATATTACAAAGAACATAAGGATATAAGTTGTAATATCAAATACTGAACTTGTTGGACCTATAAAGCGCATAAAACTTCCAATTGAAGATGCATCCCATTTACGTGGGTTTTTAAGATAATCTGAATCTACATTATCCCATGGAATTGAGATACATGAAATATCATAAATAAGATTTAATACTAAAATTTGAACAGGTAGCATTGGTAAAAAAGGTAAAAAGGCACAAGCAACTAATACACTAAACATATTTCCAAAATTAGAACTTGCAGTCATTTTAATATATTTGATAATATTCGCAAAAGTTCTACGCCCTTCAATTACACCACTTTCAAGTACCATTAAATCTTTTTCAAGAAGAATAATATCTGCTGATTCTTTTGCTATATCAACAGCAGTATCCACAGAAATACCAACATCCGCTTTTCTCATTGCAGGTGCATCATTAATTCCATCTCCCATAAAGCCTACCACATGTCCATTATCTCTTAATGTTGACACTACTCTAGCCTTTTGTTGTGGAGATAATTTAGCAAATATATTAATCTTCTCAACAGCATCTTTTAACTGTAAGTCAGTCATCCCTTCAATATCAGATCCCAAAAGTATTTTATTTGTAGAAATACCAACCTTATTACAAACATATTTTGTTACTTTTTCATTATCGCCTGTTAGAACTTTAACATCTACACCACATTCATGTAACGCTTTTATTGCATCGGTAGATGATTGCTTTGGAGGATCTAGGAAACCAATATAACCCATTAGTACCATTTCTGATTCATCTTTGATAGAAAATACTCCTTCTGGTGATGGATTTGTCTTTTGGGCTACTGCAACAACTCTCATTCCACTTGCATTAAGTTCATCTACAGTTTCAAAAATCTCATTTTTTACATCCTCTGTAAGTTCAACTACATTACCTTTATATTCTGCAAAAGTACATATAGATAACATTTCTTCTACTGCACCTTTAGTAATTAATTGAGTTTTTCCATTTTTATCTTCTAACACTACTGACATTCTACGGCGTGCAAAATCAAATGGAATTTCATCTACTTTCTCATAGATTATTCTTAAATTTGAAAAACCCTCTTCATTACCATGTTCAAGTATTGCTATATCAAGCAAATTTTTAAGACCAGTTTGAAAATAACTGTTTAAATATCCATGTCTTAATACCCTAATATCCTCATTTCCATGAATATCAAGGTGACGTTCCAAAATAATTTTATCTTCTGTAAGAGTTCCAGTTTTATCTGTACATAAAACATCCATTGCACCAAAATTTTGAATTGAATTCAAGTTTTTTACTATTGTTTTACGTTTTGACATCAGTACTGCACCTTTTGCAAGGTTTGTAGTAACAATCATTGGAAGCATTTCTGGTGTAAGTCCAACTGCTACTGACAATGCAAATAAAAATGCTTGAAGCCAATCTCCTTTTGTCATCCCATTTATTACAAATACAACTGGTACCATACATGCCATAAATCTAATTAATACCCAGCTCACTGAATTTACACCTTTATCAAAACTTGTAGCTTCTCTTTTTTCTGTAATTGAATCTGCCATAGTGCCAAGACATGTATCATTTCCTGTTGAAATAACAATTGCTGTGGCTGTTCCACTAATAACATTCGTGCCCATATATGCTAAGTCTTCTAAATCTAAATGGCTTGATATATTCTTATCTTTTGTAACTTGATGTAATTCACCATGTTTTTCAACTGGTTCAGATTCTCCTGTCATTGAAGATTGACTAATAAACAAATCCTTTGCATAAATTACTCTCACATCTGCCGGAATCATATCACCTGCTGCAAGCTGTATCACATCTCCTGGAACTAGTTCGGATATAGCAATTTCGTTTGCAATTCCATTCCGTAGTACCATAGCTGTAGTTTTAATCATAGCCTTTAATCGTTCTCCAGCCTTATTAGATCTACCTTCTTGAATAAAGCGGAGACTTCCACTTATTGTGACCATTGTTCCTATGATTATTACTGTTTTTAAACTTCTATCTTCTGGTGAAGCAATTATATAGTCTGTAATATAAGATACAGTGGCAAGTAAAATTAGTACTACAGAAAATGGATTGATAAATGCACTAATTAATTTCTTAATCAAAGTCTCTTCATTAACATGATTTATTTCATTATATCCATGCTCTTCTAATCTTTTTTCTGCTTCCTCATTTGTAAGTCCTTCAGTTTTAGTATTAAGTTTTTTTAACATATCACTTTTTTCTAATAATCCAAATTGAAGTAACTTATTAGATATTTTATCTCTATTAATATTTTTTTCTATAGTTGATTTATTTAAATTCTCTTTATTTATAAAAAATTTCATTTCTATTCCCCCTGTATAATTAATTAAAAATTCTTATACGGCATTGGAATAGACATAAGTAAAAATTTATTAATTTTAATCTCTACTAAAGATTATCTCTTTTAAGAAATATCCTTCTAGGCATTATAAAATAAGTAGCACCTAAGCTGTAAATGTTGAGATAATATTTTAATATTTCTACAGCTTCCTACGTTATTCATATTGTCAAAAAAATATTTCTCTTTGGGATAATCGTCGTCTATCCCAATGCACCTACTACCAGAGTCCACTTATTTTCACCATCCTTTATATTTTTATTGTTATAACTTTAAATAAAAAAATCCTCGCTCAGCTAAAAACTGAACGAGGACGTAAAAATACACGTTATTAATAAAATAAATAATCAATAAATTATTTATTTATTCCGTTCAAGCTTTAGCTTCACAGGGCTTGAAATTGCATTAAAATACGCCTTAAATTCGACGTATCCTGCTAACCTTCTCATAGTGTCTCCACTACTCCGCGGCAGCAACCCGTATCCCTATGGTAACCTCACCTACCGATTATTATTCAATTGTTATAATTCTTTAATACATTTTCAGTATATGAACTTACCCGAAATTTGTCAACAACTTTATTTTTAAATATACCCATTTTGCAACTACACTTTCTTAGATTCTACAGTGATATAATAAATTATAAAAATAATTATAATTCCTTATGATTCAATATAGATATCCTCGGCGAAACTAGACTTATGATAATAATTCACCATTTGGGTATCTATATATGCATATTCTGAAGAATATATATGGTAATATGGTTTAGAATATTAATCTATTTATCATTCTTCTTTCTCTAATTTATCTCTGATTTGTCTTAATAATTCTATTTGCTCTTCGGAATTTTCTAACATCACGCTTAACCACTCGCATAAAACAAACGTAAGTGCTGAAGATATTATAAATCCAACGCCTAATGCTATATTTACTGTACTAAACTCTTCACCATTCACACCAATATTTACCTTTGTAAATATTAATATAAATCCAAAAATTGTTCCTAATGTTATCATTACTTTTCCTACTCTACTTAGAAATTTTTCCATATCCATAAACTTATTCCCCCTTGAATATATTAACATAATATAATTTTATAGAATTATTTTAATTTTATTCCATATATGAACATAAAAAATTAGTCTCCATAAAACTATATTTGCTATAATAGTTAAATGAACACTAATATATATATTTCTAAACAAAATAAAACCAGGGCTTATTCTTAAACCCTGGTTCCATGTGAAAACAAGTGTAATTATGGGGATTTAAAAGTTATTTTTGGAGTAATCCCAAATAATCATCTTCAAAATCATTTCCCATGACAATCACCTCTTTCGGTATTATTGTGTGCAGTATTAAATTAAATATACATAAAATTTAAACCTACGCAAAATTCTCTTCAATATTTTTTTCATCTTCTTCATTTTTCTTTTTTGACTTAATTATTTTATAAATAACCCCAAGCATTATAAACCATACAGGTGTTACAAATAGTGCTACACGAGTTTCGTTATTAAGTGCCAATGTAACTATAACGAAAGCTAAAAATGCTAAAATTATATAATTAGCAATTGGATAAAAAGGCATTTTAAATTTACTCTTAGCTGCAAGCTTAGGGTTAGTTTTGCGATATTTCATATGACAGATAACTATTATTGCCCAAATGAATATAAAGCAGAATGTTGATATACTTGTAATCAATATAAATACCCCTTCTGGCATGATATAATTCAAAATAACTGAAATCAATATAACAATTGTTGAGAATATTGTAGCGTTAAAAGGTACTTGATTTGATGTTAATTTTTTCATTGATTCAGGTGCATTATCTTCTTTAGCAAGAGAGTAAACCATACGGCTTGTACTAAAGATACCGCTGTTACAAGCAGATGCTGCTGATGTTAATACAACGAAATTTACAATACTTGCTGCGGCTGCAATTCCAACTGTAGCAAATACTTGTACAAATGGGCTTTTATCTGGATTAATTGAATTCCATGGGTATATACTCATAATAACAAGAAGTGCACCAATATAGAAAATTATAATTCGAATTGGAATATTATTAATTGCCTTTGGAATAACTTCTTCTGGATTTTCAGTCTCACCAGCTGTTAATCCAACTAATTCGATTCCTGTAAAAGCAAATACAACCATTTGAAATGAAAGTATAAAACCACTTGCTCCATTTGGGAACCACCCACCATGACTCCAAAGATTTGTAAAGCTAGATGCACCAGCATCTGTAGAAAATCCTTTAATAATCATAAATGTACCAAGTATAATTAGTGACATAATTGCAATGACCTTAATTAAAGCAAACCAGAATTCCATTTCACCAAATAGCTTTACTGTCATAAGGTTCATAATCAGTAAAATTACAAGGATTATAAGACTTGGAACCCATTGAGCAATATTGGGAAACCAATATTGTACATAAAGTCCAGCTGCAGTTATGTCAGCCATAGCAAGTGAAATCCAGCAGAACCAGTATGTCCAACCAGTAATAAATGCTGCTCTCTCCCCTAAATAATCATATACAAAGTCTACAAATGAATGATAGTTTAAATTAGATAATAATAATTCCCCAAGGGCACGCATAATAAAAAAACAAATTGCCCCTGTTATCATATACGCAAATAAGATAGATGGGCCTGCTAAATGAATAGATCTTCCTGAACCAAGGAATAATCCAGTACCGATTGCACCTCCAATTGCAAGTAATTGGACATGTCGATTTTTTAATCCTCTTGATAAGTTTTGATTTTTTGATGTTGATTGTTCCATTTTATCCCTCCATCTTAGTTAAAAGGCATGTACTTAAAAAGCGCCTTTTACTATATAAGTATTTTTTGATCGGAGATACAAATGGGAATAGATAAGATCTAAATGAAGTAATTAATGATATATTACTTTTGTAAGATATGTTATCTTTCCCTGTCCTTTTACCTGAGAGTTTCACTTTGCAGCTTTCTCCTTCGGTGCTCTATTTCGAGTCTCTCCAAGGTTTCATCCAATAGCGGTCATCTCTAATTAAATTAGGTACCTGAAAGATTTACTTCTTCGGTGAATGGCCATAGCCATTACTCTCCCACTATCTTCATCTGAACTTTTAAATTTTATAGTTAAAATATTAAATTTTACAGTTATATATTAATATATATTTAATATAATTGCAATATTTTTTTCATTTTAATAAAAATCTGAAAATATTTTATTATAATCACCAAAATTCTTTATAGTTGATCCAATTTAATAAATCTTCTGTTTTCGCCATTTACCAATTTAAATATTCTGACAGAAAAGTCTTTATATATGAATTTTTAATTTACTCTGGTCTATCATCCACTCCCCTGTTTTCCATTTATTTAAGAACAGATCAAAATAGTCTTGTACATCCCATATTATTCCTTTTATAGAAAATAACTTCATGAGTTTTCCAAAACGAATTGATTGTATCAGATCATAATAACATCTTACTACCATTTATATCTACTAACCTATAACTCTTTTCACCTTCCAATGGCCCTCCCCAAAGTTTGTGATAAATTTCAAAGAACAGTTGACTTTTGTCACATTCATTTGAATTTGAATATTTATAAATCAAAAACTTTTTAATATTATTCTTTTCCTTATCTAAATCTTTAATTTGATTTTTTGAATCATAATTTATTATTTGTTGTAAAATAGGTTATAATAAGACTATATAAATAGTTACGGAGGTCATATTATCCCAAGTGTAGAGTCAATGAACCAATATTTTGTACAGAGTCACATAAGAATTATATTCAGTTCGCACAAAATTTAGGTATTGAATTACAACAAATGAATAATTGTACTTTAATGTGATTCAAAAGGAGGAAAATTCAATGATAATTGTTACAACTGAAAATATTACAGGGTACAAGGTAATAGAAGTAAAAGGTCAGGTTTTTGGATTAATTGTAAGAAGTCGTGGATTAGGTGGAAACATAATAGCGGGGTTAAGAAGTCTAGTAGGTGGAGAAATTCATGAGTACACAGCAATGCTTGAAGATGCACGTAAACAAGCGATTGACCGTCTAGTTAAAAATGCAACTGCAATGGGAGCTAATGCTGTGGTAATGATGAGATTTGACTCAAGCGAGATTGGTCAGAATATGAGTGAAGTATTAGCATTTGGCACAGCAGTTATAATTGAGAAGGAATAATTAACATGCATAAAATATTTAGTATTTATGCTTTGGTTGAAGCAGGAATTTTAATCTTTGCAGTTATTTCCTTAATATTTTGGGATAAGAGATATAGAAAAAATCATGGTTCAAATATCCCAAATGGGTTTAAGAGGACTGAAGAAGTAACCATAGACCCGAACACTAATAAAAAACTCAGAGTTTACTATAACCCTACTACTGGCGAGAGATTTTATCACGAGGAGACTTGATATTAATGAGTATTTTAACAGAACTAATAATCAGAGGTGTCTTAGTTATTGCGTTAAATGATGGTATTATACTTTACGTGATTAAAAAGCGTTCTACTCCAATAACTATTCCAATAATTTTAGGAATAATTTTAGTAACAAGTGCCGCATTTGTGATTAATACTTGGTATTGTCTTAAGAAGAATGGAATAATTTAAGATAAAGCATTTAGAAATAATGATAGCATGCATTTTTCTAAAATCATTAATTAATAGAACTCTTGAAAAGGAGTTCTATTATTATATACTTGTATAATTAAGTTGTAAATTTAATAAAAAACTATTTATATTTCTAACGAACATTTCACTTCTTATGTTTTTTAATATTCTTATTTATTACCTATCTTATATATTATAATCAATTTGCATTTCGT
>JAKBFR010000246.1 GCA_021837545.1 Bacillota bacterium
TTATAATCCATCTTTTATCCTTCCTTCTTAAGTTTCTTAATTATATTTATCCTAAATACTTCTTTAATATATATTCAAACCAACCTTGATATTCTTTTAAGTATTCCTCCAAAAACTCATAGTATTCCTTGTTATTTAGTGTTGCCACTGAATGCTTGCCGTAGAATTCTTCATAAGAATTTTGAACTAAGATCCCCATTCTTTTCTTTAGCTTAGAATCCAGTATTTGCTCTACAAACTCTAAATCACTTTGGTATTCCGGTTTAACTATCCTTACTGCAGCTAATCTATAGAGATAATAATTATATATAGGCACTACCCCTTTAGACCTTAATAGCTTACTTCGCCTTTTCATTACTCTTATAATTCTCATTAGAATAAATAATATAACTGTAGCTAATATGTTTATTGCTTTGATCTGCACATCTGAAAGTATTTCAAGTTTATTACCTGACTGCGTTTCTGCTGATTCAATATTTTCTAATTTATTTTGTTGTGTGCCTTTCATGTTTATATTCGCATCACCACTTTGACCACTATCTGCCTGCTGCTTCTGAATTTCCTTTAATTTTCTTTCCAAATCTTCTGAAGCAGTAGGGGATGCATCCACTATTGTCCACATATTTGAATATTCTGAAGCTCCAAGTAATACTTCACACCAAGCATGAGCGTCAGCATTAGAAACTCTATATAACCCTTCATTATCTTTTTTATCTGGACTTTTAAATCCCTCTACATATCTTGCAGGAACTCCCGCAATCCTACACATTACAGTCATTGCCGTATTAAAATAAGTGCAATACCCCTTTTTTTCTTTAAATAGAAAATAATCAATAAATTCACTATCCTCCGGTACTACTGAAACCTGCAAATCATACACATAATTTTTAGTTAAATACTTTTTAATTTCTAATACCTTGTCTACGCTAGTATAGGAATATTTTGTGATGTCCTTAACTAAATCGTAAGTTCTATTAGAAATATTTTCTGGTACCTGAAGATATTCACCATAGTCATTTGCTATTTTAAAATCTTCACTGTTTCTAAATGAAAATCTATCTTCAATGGTATAGTTTTTATTAATAAGTATATCTTTATCTTTATATTTAGGCTGAAGCAAATAATCCATAGGTGGATAATTTGGACGGGCCGAAGAATCATTAAGCTCTGACATTGCTTTTCTAAAATCCCTTACATGCTCAATAGTATCAATCTCTCCATTATCCTCATAAAAATCTACATTATAACCTTTTGTAACTGCTTTTTCACTTAGAACTATTGGTGTTTTATCATAAAATAAAGGTTCTTCCACACCACTAACATTAAAAGTATAGTTTGGTACGAATATTGTATTAGTTTTAAATTTTTTATTTGGATATATACTTATTGAATTTGCCACTCCAAGTTGATTCTTTCCATAGTTAATAAATTTCATATCACTACTATCTATTTTCTTATAATAATTCTCATTAGTTTTAATCCATCTACTACCGTCATAAAAATCCTTAACATTTCCCTTTAAATAGTAAGGCTTATCACTTTTAACCTTAAAAACTTCTTGGTAATTCAAAGAAATTGGCCCCCCTAATCTTTGATCATTACCACTGTAACCTGAAGAAGATAAACTATATCTATCCTTATTTGCTGAGGAAGTTCCAGTAGTTTCAGAAGCAAATTTATTCTGTAAATAATTTCCAAAGGAAGTAAAATCACGTCCTTTATACTCCTGTGGTAACATAAGTGTCATTTTAGAAATTATGAATGATACTATAACTCCATAAACTAAAATGTACCCAAATTTTAAAGATATCTTTACTCCCTGATTTTTATATTGCTCAATTCTTTTTAAGTAGCTCATAATAATAAAAGTCAATGAGGAGATAAAAAGATATGCAAACAAATATTCTTTAACTACAACATAATAATTAGAAAACCATAATGTAATAACCACCCCAAGAGATACTATTAACATAAATTTCTTCATAAATCTAAAAGTTATCCATAAAATCAATGCAGTAATTAAAGGAATTATTAAGATGAGTATAATTTTATATTGATAGAAATAAGTAGTTGCCCCATTATATATGAGATCGTTTAAGACGCTTATGTTTTTTAGAAAATAGTTATTAAACATAGAATTAACAAATTCAACTTTTTTTAGATAATAGATAGCACCTATGGTAAACGTAATAATTGTAAATAAAACTTTATAAATTCCTTTTCTAAGTACATAATCATAAAACCAATAAATTAAAAAGCCTATTAAGAATAATAAACTGGTAATTCCATAGTTGAAATTTTTAATACACATACTTTTCTCTACAAGTCTTAAAATAAAGTTAAAATTTATATAGATTAGAACTATATAAATAAGTTTTTCCTTTATCCACTTCATGGCTTCACCTCTTCGCTATAATTTCCTTAAAATTAACGCATTCTATTCCAATGTTTTTAAGAAGATTAATGTTTTTCAAATCATATGGGAGATTTCCATGATAAAACACATTGACTCTATATCCCATTTCCTTTAAATTCATAAGAACATCTCTTAAATTATCATCAACAGCTATACTTACAACTCCTATCCAATTTCCCTTGGGTATATGTCTTAAATTTGATTTTATAAAGCTAGTAAATTGCGAAATCCCATCACTTTTAGCTTTTAGGAAGTACTCCATTACCCCTAAAAAATCTTCTTTGAACTCCACCTCTATGATTTTTTGCTCCTTTGCATGTATAAATAACCTAGTTTTAATTTTAGTATTCATCATATATTTCGTTAACGATACTGAGAAATCCACCATATCTTCCTCAATGACTCCACTTAAATCATTTTTCAAATTATCAATATGCATATTAATAAACAAATTACATTCCTTGCCAGAGATCGCATCAAAATTCTTCACATACATTTCTCCATGCTTAGCACTTAATTTCCAATGTACTTTTTTAAGATTATCCCCTATATTATACTTTCTTACATCTTTAATTAAAGTAAGATCATCAATTCCACTCTTGCTATTTATAAGATTTTCATAGCAGTCCCGCCCACTTAAATTTATATAACTTAAATTATATACCTTGGGATATA
>JAKBFR010000247.1 GCA_021837545.1 Bacillota bacterium
CTGTCATAAAAATATCCTGAACTACAAGAAGCTCTAGGTTCTCTAATGCCTCTTTTACATGAGTAAGGTTTGGATCAGAAAGCATTGGATTTTCTGCCATAATAAACAGTGATTTAATACTACCTTCTGCTGCTCCGTTCATCATTTCCATAAGTGTCCTTCCACTTTCACAGGAAAAGTCGGTTCCCCAAGCTTTTGAAAATTTATCAATTACACTTTCATCTTTTAAGGATTGATATCCAGGAAGTACATTTGGAAGGGCTCCCATGTCACAGGCTCCTTGTACATTATTCTGCCCTCTTAGTGGATTCACTCCAGTGCCTTCTCGCCCAATTTGTCCAGTTAATAAAGCAAGATTTGCAAGAGCACCAACATTTTCTGTTCCGGTAACATGTTGCGTTATGCCCATAGCATAAACAATAGAAGCTGTATTTGCCTTAGCATACAATCTTGCGATTTCTCTAATAGTATCTTCAGAAACTCCTGTAATAGCTGAAACATACTCTGGTGTATACTTCTCTATGGAACTTTTAAATTCTTCAAAGCCCTCAGTAGAGCTATTCACAAAAGCCTGATTTAATAAATTTTCACCGACAATTACATTTAATATACCATTAATAAAGGCTAAATTGCTTCCTGGTGTAATAGGTGCGTGAATATCTGCATACTCTGCCAGTGGTATCTTTCTTGGATCTGCAACGATGAGCCTCGCGCCCTTATTTTTAACAGCATTTATTATTCTCATACCGATTAATGGATGTTGCTCCGTTGTATTAGACCCAATAACAAAAATAACTTCTGCTGCTTCTAATTCCTCAATAGAATTAGTCATAGCTCCACTTCCAAATGCTGTAGCTAAACTAGCTACTGTAGGGCTATGTCAGAGACGAGCACAATGATCTATATTATTAGTATGTAAAATAGCACGGGCAAGTTTTACCATAAGATAGTTCTCTTCATTTGTGCATCTTGCCGAAGATAACATACCAATAGCCTCAGAACCATTTCTTTCAATAATTCCCTTTAAGGATTTCACAATATATTGAAGTGCAGTATTCCAGGAAACCTCCATAAAACTACCATCTTCACCCTTCATTAAAGGCTGTTTTAGTCTATCCTTATTATTAACGAAACTATATCCTTGCCACCCTTTAACGCAAAGTTTTCCTTTACTTACTGGATGATCGTTCTTAGGAGTAACACCAACTATTTCATTATCCACAACATTCAAATAGAAATTGCACCCGCAGCCACAATAACCACAAGTAGTAAGTACTTTCTTCATTTATATACACCTCCTTTAAAAATTTTACATATATACTTGAAATTATACTCCATTTATTTTCATATTTGTAATTATTGATATTTATATTTCTACTTTCTACTCTATATTCCTTCTAAAACTCATGAATAGTTTTACTCCACCTTATAATATTATTTCAACCTCAATTATGTGTTTTGGTCCAGTAACTTCAATTTTTGTTTAAAATTTAACTCTTATCAATATTATAATCTCTGATTTTTCAAACTATACTTTTTGTAAACTTCGACAAAAATGAATGTTACTAGTCAATCATATAATGTAGAATAAAACAAAAATACAGCTATGATCTAATGTTCATAGTTATATTTTTGTGTTAATGCTTTATAGCCCCTTTGAACAACATTTATTGAATTTCCTATAATAAAAAATAGAAAGTTAAGTATACTAAAATCCTTAACTTTCTATTCCTATCTTTTTTATTTTAGCAATACATCCCAAGTATTTTTGCCTACAATACCATCTACTACAAGTTTATTTTTAGCTTGAAATTCTTTAATTTTTGATAAGGTTTCATTTCCAAATATACCATCAACACTAATGTTAAGTCTCCATTGTATATATCTTATGCAGGCTTTATTTGTATTAATTTTTACACTACATAAATTCTTATTCATGATGCCACTTACATTAGCCATAATATTTTTATTTAAAATGCCATCCTGTATAAGCCCTAATATTTTTTGAAAAACTTTTACTGCACTCATAGTTGCTGGGCCATATACACCATCAACTACCAATACTTTATTATTTAAATCTTTTATTTTCATCACATTTAAATTCCTTTGAATGAAGATAATATCTTCTTTAGTAGGGACTTTTGCATCTTTATTATCCTTTGGGTCATATTCATATAACTTATTTTCTTGTATGAGCTTTATTAATTTAGACGTATATTCAACATCTGTAGAGTAACCACATTTATAAAGATTTTCACAAGCTCCTTTGTAATCACCTGAATTTAAAACGCCTCTATATCTAGTAGCTGTTAAAAACTTTCCATAATCTAAAATGCTTTCTTCAATTGAATTATATTTTCTGAATTTAGCCATCATAGGAGTTTTAACCCCATCTATCCATTCATTAGTGAGAAACTCTTGAGCGTCAAACCCACAACCCTTTGTCCACTTAATACCAAACACATTATTACCTTTAACAAACTTAAACCAACCTGTTTCTAATATAGCTTGCGCCATAGTAACAGAGGGAAGAACACCATACTTCTTAAAAGCAAGCAAAGCTCCTGGCAAAAGCTGTTTTATTATTTTTTCTTTATCCATTAATTTCTTCTCCTTTTATATTTTGATATTTAGATATATGAAGAAAAATAATATTTTTGTAACATACAATTTCTAATTTACAAATTGGAATTGTATATTTATATATAATATGTTTTATATTTTAGTATTGTTAAAAATCAAGAGAATCCTCTATCCATTGTTGATAAAATAGTCTCCAAAGCAATTTCTATTTCTTTTTTATTCTGTAAGCGATACTTAATAAATAATTAACTGCTTGCAACTCATCAACTTTATTGAATATTTCTATAACCATTACAAATATATTCTTATATTTATAATGGTAAATATAAGTAAATAAAAAACAAGCTTAAATTGCGTTTTCTAGACGCAACCTAAGCTTACTTCATATAACTCTTACCTTATGCATGTACACTTTCCCCTAAATAGGCCTTCTTCACAGCTTCGTTACACAATAACTCTTTTCCAGTTCCTTTTATGGTAATTCTTCCAGT
>JAKBFR010000248.1 GCA_021837545.1 Bacillota bacterium
TTACAGAAGAACTGGAGAAAAAATTTGGTGACATAAACTCTGTGCTTGAGGTTATTGACGTTGCAACGCCTGCTACCTATACTAGATACACCAACAACTGGATGGGGAGCTTTGAAGGCTGGATACAAACGGTGGATAATTTCAGTAAAAGCATGAAAAAAATTCTTCCGAATTTAAATAATTTTTACATGATAGGTCAGTGGGTTCAACCCGGTGGTGGTTTACCAACCGGTGGTATGCACGGAAGGTATATCACTCAGATTTTGTGCAAAAAAGACAAAAAGAAATTTAAAACAGAAGGGTTTAAATAGTAATAAGTATGAGGTTATCCAACCTACTTTTTAGGATGACCTCACACTTTGTTTATGTAGACGTGATAAGATATCTTAGCTTTTCTCTACACTCTCAATATATTCAGTATTTTCCACTTCAGCTAAAGCATCTTCTACAGATATATCATCTATAATTCTTCCAGTAAGAATTAGGCCTCTTTTTGCATCTTCATCCCACTCAAAATCAGTCATCACTGCATCAATTCCTAAATTTTCAGCCATATCTTTTGCACTAATAGTATCGCCCTTATAATTATCAAGACCATCTTCTGTGATTGTTATTTCATAAATTGTATTTTTGATTGACATTTATTTTCCCTCCGTAAATCATAATATAGTATTTTTTACTCACTATATATAATGTTCTACAGAAATATTAAAATATCCCTGTATTTTTCATTTTATAACTTTGAGGTATTTTTCTCAAATAAGTCCTAGTATATCAATGATCTTAAGTACACATAATATATTTTATGATGTCTATATGATGTTTTATTTAAATGAGGTGTGATAAATGAACTTTATAACATTGGAAGAAGCACAGGATTTAGATATAAGAAAAACAGAGAACTTATATAAAAATTATTATAATCCGACTTTATACAAGATGTTAAAATATACTGGTCTTGATATCCAGTTTGTTCGCGCAAGGGATATTTATGTATATGACAAGGAAGGCAATGAGTATTTAGATTTCATTGCAGGTTTTGGTGCTTTGAATATAGGACATAATAATAAGAAAGTTATTGAAGCCGTAAATAAATGCAGTGAAAAACCAAATTTATTAGAACAGAGCATTAATTTGTATAATGGAGTTTTAGCTAATAATATTTGCTACTTAACTCAGGAGCTCCTCACAGTCTGTCATTTTACTAATTGTGGAACAGAGACAGTTGAAGAGGCTATTAAACTAGCCATGCTATATAATCCTGAAGGATTTATTATATATTGTTCTAAAGCATATCACGGAAAAACCTTAGGTTCTATTTCTGCCTTAGGTGATGACGTATCAAGGAAAAAATATAATACACTAAGAAAAGATTTTATAGAAGTACCCTTTGGGGATTTTAATGCAATAAGGCAGGTTGTTGCCAAGTTTAATATAGCAGCTATATTGTTAGAACCAATTCAAGGTGAGGGTGGCATAAATGTACCACCGAAAGAATATTTAAAAGAAATTAGAGAACTTTGTGATAAAGAAGATATAATTTTTATACTAGATGAAATCCAAACAGGACTTGGACGTTGCGGTTCAATGTTTTGTTATGAAGAGTTTGGAGCAGTCCCTGATATTTTATGTCTTTCTAAATCACTTAGTGGAGGAATTATTCCTATAGGATGTATGGCTGTAGAAGAAAGCTTATGGCATTCTACTTATGGAAAATTTAAAAATGCCACATTATTAAGTAGTACTTTTGGTGGAAATACTTTATCCTGCACCGCAGCTATTAAGACATTAGAGATTATTATGGAAGAAAATCTACCTGAAAAAGCAAAAGAAGCAGGTTTGTACGCCGTAAAGAAATTACAGCAATTAAGAAATAAACATCAAATTATTACGGACGTGCGTGGTAAAGGCTTAATGATAGGCATTGAATTTAAATCTTTAGGATTAGTAAAATCAAAAATGGCTATTGAGCTTATGATGACAAGTATAATTTCTAAAATGTTAAAAGAATATAAAATCATTTGTGGTTTTACAGTAAATAATCCTACAGTTTTAAGATTCGAACCCCCACTTACAATTGAAAAGAAGCATATAGATTATTTTGTACATAGCTTAGATTCGGTGTTAAGTGAAAAATCAAACATTTTAGACATAGCGGTATGTACCACTAAAAACCTAGTAAGTAATATATTTTCATAAATTTTGATATTCTAAGTATCCCCTATTATATGTAGAAAACCCCAAATACTTTTCCAAAAATGAAAAGTTATCTGGGGTTAACCTATAATTTCTTTTAAAGTCTATAATCCATTTAGACTACAGAATTTTTTATGTATTTTCATGTTGCTTAAAGTTTCTATAGTTTTGTAGTTAGTGTTTTTTTCTCTGCTTCAAGCATTAATAGGGCTTTGCCTGCACGATCTTTTCGTGTTTTCTCTTGTTTTGCACCACCGACCCACTCGTCATATCCCTTTTTATAGGACGGAGCTAGACTTTCATAAAATATACGAGCTTTTTCCGACGTTGCCATCAACTCTGCAAGCTCAATTGGTGTTCCTTCTACTGGATTCTGACCTTTCATCATATTAATAATCTCTCCTTAATTCATAAAATATGATTTACTAAGTTATATCTAACCATTGTAACTTAGTTTATATGGGAATTATAACATATTTCTCACACTTTATATAACCATTTATGTAAAATATATCAACCTACATTCATCTTTTAAATATTTTTACATAAAAATAAGCCTCTGTGATAAGGCTTATTAAAATATATTATTTATTATATCTAACAGGCTTACTTTCCTGATTACACTAAAATTAAACTTCCATAGAGCCGTATTTCCTAAATACTTACCCCTATTTTCAGCAACAGTAACATCAATGAAGTATGTGTTCTTTTCGGGTAGTTTTAAATCCTTAATAATTACACTTATACTTGCACTTCCTACGTCTGATACGAGGTCACGTTCTTTTGCATTTCCAGTAAAACTAAGCTTATCATTGATTGTGGTTGTTATATTTATTTTTCTACCCTCTTTGATCTTTTTACCATTCACATTTGCTTGA
>JAKBFR010000053.1 GCA_021837545.1 Bacillota bacterium
ATGCTTCCAAATATCATAGTTATGCTCCCTTTTTGGCCTCACAGGACCAAGTTAAAGTGTACCTTAACTTTTAAAATTTTCTCTTTTCAACTATTTTAGTTGATAGATGATATTATGTCAAGATAATTTAAGGATAGTTATATATTTAATATAATTCTTTTTATTTTAATCATATTTTATTAATTTTATTCTATATATTTAGAATAAATATTCATTTAATATATTATATATTATCACATAATTATCATTATATAAAGTATAAAAATACATTTATTTTGAATTTTTATTCATGTATTGTTCTATATATTCCAAATTCCAGGTTACTCTTATAATTTATACGTATATCCAAAATTAGAAATAAAGGGTACTCTGTTGTGCAGTGGCATCAGAGTACCCTTTATTTCAGCAAGATATCGCATAAATACGATTTTCACATTGGAATCCATACTAACTATTGTTTTTCAATATTATTTTCCTACTTAATGATCTTGGTATTAATTTATTTGCTAAAATTAGCAATTTATTTTTATAGCCTGGAATTATTATTGTTTTTCCTTTCATAAATCCTAAATAAGCTTCTTCTGCAACCCTACTCGCATCCATTAAATATTTTTTTGCTTTTTCTGATTTCTTTATTCCTGATTTTTCTTGGAATGATGTTTTTACTGGTCCTGGACAAAGACAGCTTACCTTTATTCCTAAATTTTTCACTTCATCATGAATTGCTTCTGTTAATGATAAAACATATGCTTTACTCGAATAATACATAGACATCTTAGGTCCTCCAATAAAAGCAGCTGTTGATCCTACATTTAAAATACCACCAGTTCTTCTTCTAATCATATCTTTTATAAAATATTTTGTAAGAGTAGTTAATGCAATAATATTTATATTTATTAATTTCTCTTCAAATCCATCTTCTGCTCCACTAAAAAATCCAAAACTCCCAATGCCCGCATTATTTATTAAATTATCCACAATGAAATTTTTTTCTTCCACAACTTTTATTATTTTTTTACAGAATTTATCCACACATAAGTCAGTTTGTATTATCTCTACAGTTATTTTATATTCTTTTTCAAATTTAATTTTAATATCTTCTAGTTTCTCTTGATTTCTAGCTACGATAATTAAATTATGATTGTCAGCAGCAAAAAGTTTTGCTAATTCTAGGCCAATACCTTCTGTCCCACCAGTTATCAATGTATATCTATTTAAAATATTCATTTTTATCTTTCCTTCTCTTATTCTTTTGAATGTACTTTACGTAATTTTGTTAAAAAATATTCTTCTAAGCTCGCCCTCAGCATCAATCTCAACCACTCTAACTTCTTCATCTAAATTTATCTTACTTAATATATTCTCTTGTTTACCATTATTTTTTTCTTGAAATTTAATTTATAGTGCTACTAGCAACTTATGATATTTTAAAGAGTATTTAGTAAAAATATTCGATTCAAACTTAATTTGTAATTTAATTAAATTTGTGTTATTATTAAATTAAATAAATATTCAGAATATTTAAGCAGCTACAGGTTATTCTGAGCTGACCTTAATAATCTGGACATCTTTCAACACCACTTTTTCTTAAAAGACGCTTATCATTATTGTGACAAGTGTCTTTTATTTTTAACTTATAATTTTATATATAAAATAAGACTTATAATTGCACAGTAATCATTTCGAAATACGCTTTATTTATTAGCATATTCTAAAATCACTACATGTGAATTATAAATCCCATAAATATCATTGTAATAAAAATACTACTTAATCTTTATATTAGAGCATGTCCATTAATTAAAATTTGTCTATTATAAGCTCTGCTGTCTTTATATTAGTAACAACTGCTACATTATGTACATTACACACTCTAAGTAATGCTGATACATCAGGTTCATGAGGTTGTGAAGTTAGTGGATCTGTAAAAAATATTACTAAATCAATCTGACCTTCAGCAATACGACCACCTAACTGTTGATCTCCTCCATATGGTCCAGATAAATATCTCTTAACCTCAAGCCCAGTTGCTTCTGATATCATCTTTCCTGTTGTTCCAGTAGCAACTAAATCATACTTAGCTAATATTTCTTTATACTTTTTTGCAAATTCAATAATTTCTTGTTTCTTTTTATCATGAGCTATTAAAGCAATTTTCATAACTGTCATCCCCTTTTTAACATTTTCAATACGTTTTCATACTGAAATTATACTATAATTTTATAAATAAAAAAAGATTATTTTATTAACAATTTATGCATCTTTACATGAGGTATTCCAGCTTCCTCATAAATATCTGATGTTATAATAAATCCAACACTTTCATATAACGATTTTGCATATAGCTGTGAAGATAACACAATCTTATTCTCTTGAAAATTCAACTTAATATATTCAACAGTTTCCTTAAGCATTTCCTGGGCAATACCCCTTTTTCTAAATTTATTTAAAACCAATACTCTTCCAATTGATATATTTTCATAATTTATTCCTTTTGGAACTATCCTACAATAGGCTACTACTCTTTCATTTTCTTCTAAAAATACATGTATACATTTATCATCCACTCCATCAAGTTCCTCTTCACATATAATCTTCTGCTCTTGGATAAATACTTCGCATCGACTTCTAGTTATTTCATATAATTGTTTCAATGTTAATTTATCAAATCCTTTAATATTCCATTTGTTCATTTATATTATTCTCCTATCATAATATTTTACCTTTAGTAACTTATTTCTTGATTATATTTAAATATGGATAATGCTTAATGTAAAAATAAATAAAAAATATAGGGATGCTTCTCTAAAAAGCCACTCCCTCATATTTTTATTATCTATGTCCATACTTAAACTTCTATCTTATTTGTCCATTTCCATAAATAATATATTTTATTGTTGTTAATTCCTTAAGTCCCATTGGACCTCTAGCATGTAACTTTTGAGTACTTATTCCTATTTCTGCTCCAAATCCAAATTCAGAACCATCTGTGAATCTTGTTGACGCATTCACATAAACAGCCGCAGCATCTACTCTCTGTAAAAATTTTTGAGAGTTTTTATAACTTTCTGTAATAATAGCTTCTGAGTGTCCTGTTCCATATTTATTTATGTGAGAAATTGCCTCATCTACATCCTTAACTATTTTCACAGCCATGATGTAGTCTAAATATTCTTTTCCCCAATCTTCTTCATTAGCTTTTTCAATATCATTTATTATAGCTTGTGATGCTTCATCACCTTTAACTGCAACTCCATTTTCTCTTAATGCCCTAACAGCTATTGGTAAAAAGTCCTTAGCTATTTTTTCATTTACTAGCAACTTTTCAGCTGAATTGCAAACAGATGGTCTTGATGCCTTTGCATTAACAGCAATATTTTTTGCCATTTCAAAATCACAGCTTTCATCTACATATATATGGCAGTTGCCTGTACCTGTTTCTATAACTGGAACCGTAGCATTTTTCAGAACTGCTTGAATTAAACCTGCTCCTCCTCTTGGAATAAGAACATCTATAAATTCATTTAATCTCATCATCTCATTAGCAACATCCCTACTTGTATCTTCTATAAGCTGAACTGAATATTTAGGTAATCCAGCTCTTTCAATTCCCTTAGTTAAAGCCTTAATTATAGCTTTATTAGAATTAATAGCTTCACTACCCCCTCTTAATATAACAGCATTTCCTGTCTTTAAACAAAGTGCTGCTGCATCACAAGTTACATTAGGTCTTGATTCATAAATTATTCCTATAACCCCCAATGGTACTCTTTTTTGTCCTATTTGTAATCCATTTGGCCTTTGCCACATTGAAATTACTTCACCAATTGGATCTTGAAGTTTAACTACATCCTTAAGCCCATCAGCCATTCCTTCAACTCGTTCATCATTTAGTGCTAATCTATCTAACATAGCCTTTGATGTACCCTTTGACTTAGCAATCTCTAAATCTATTTCATTAGCTTTAATTATATATTTCTTTGCATTGATAATCTCCTCAGCCATAAAAGTTAATGCGTTATCCTTCTCCTTTGTTGATGCGATACCCAATTCATAAGATGCTTCCTTTGAGTTTTGTCCCATATCTACTAAATAATTTTTTCCTAATAATTCACTCATCTTTTAGCCCCCATTTTTATTTTTTTACAGATGATAAAAATAAAGTTCCTATTTCTTCACCTTTTAGGATCTCTAATAATATACTTGGTTCGCTACCATTAGCCAAAACCATATCTACCCCTGCTTTTGTCGCTTTTTTAGCTGCTGTTATTTTTGTAATCATTCCACCAGTACCTAAGTTGGAGCCAGCCCCTCCAGCACATTCTTCTAATTCAGGTGTTATATCCTTAACTTCTTTTAATAATTTTGCTTCATTATTACTTCTTGGGTCTGAATCATAAAATCCATCTATGTCAGATAATATTATTAGCAAATCTGCATTAATTAATGAGGCAACTATAGCTGATAAATTATCATTATCTCCAAATTTAACTATATTCTCTATCTCATCTATTGCAACTGTATCATTTTCATTTACTATTGGAATTATTTTTTTCTCTAATAAAGTTTCAAACGTATTACATACATTTTCTCTAATATGATCATCTTCCACTACATCCCTAGTAAGCAAAACTTGACCTACTATGTGACTATATTCTCCAAAAAATTTACTATATATATGCATCAATTCACATTGTCCAACTGATGCTACTGCTTGCTTTTCTCTTATACTTTGGGGCTTTTCTTTTAATTTCAACTTATTCACACCAACACCAATTGCACCTGATGTTACAAGAGTAATCTGTTTACCTGAATTAACTATATCAGATAGAACCCTTGTTAATTTTTCAATTCTACTTAAATTAATATTTCCATTATCATAAGTTAATGTCGATGTACCAACTTTTACAACTATTCTATTGGCATCTTTTAATCTTTGACGAAAGCCCATTTTTACATCCCCTTAAAAGTCATATTTATTCCTTATGTTTTATCTTACTATACCTAATTTATCTTATCAAGATAGAAAATATTGTCCCTAAATTTTTCCTAGATTATAATGCTAATTTATAGTATCGTTATTGTTAATAACTGTATTTTATAAGGAGGTTTGCTAAAATAGAAATTGAATCTTCTACATTAGTAGTAACTTACATGAACCTTTTTGTTGTTTTAATTATATTATCATTTTTTATATTTATAATTGTTAAAATAGTAAAAATCCTAAGTCATTCTAAAAATACTAATGACTTAATTTTAAAAGAACTTAAAGATATTTCTTCTAAATTAAATAAAAAAAGACTAAAGAATCCAAATTGAATCCCTTAGTACTATATTTATTTAATAATCAAAACCAACAGAATATAAAATTTTAATATTCATTTTTTAGTTTCATATTATCTCTTCTTTAAATTATATATGCAAATACACAAATAAAGTGACACAATGTACCTAACATAATGAACACATGAAATATCTCATGTCTTCCAAATAGCCATATCCTTTTTTCTGTTTTTAATGCATATATTACTCCACCTATTGTATACATTACGCCACCTAAAACGAACCATACTAACCCTGCTACTGGTAAAACTTTCGATATTGGATATATTGCAACTATTGCAAACCAACCAATTCCTATATACATTGCACTACTTAACCATCTAGGACAAGTTACCCAGCACAATTTGAATCCTATTCCTATAACTGAGCATATTGTTACAGCTAAGAACAAATTCGTCCCTATTTTCCCATGTAATGCCACTAAACAGAATGGAGCATATGATCCTGTAATTAAAATAAATATCATTGAATGATCTAATCTTTTTAGCATCTTTATTACTTTATCACTAGCTTTTACCCAATGATATGTTGTTGATGCACTGTATAATAAAATCATACTTACTCCCAAAAATAATACTGATCCAAATGTTATTGCAGAACTTTCTGTTATATATGCTTTAACTAACATAGCAATCAAAGCAAATAATGACAATACCGCACCAATACAATGAGTTAATCCATTAATAGGTTCTCTTAAATATTTCTCCATTCTCTTACCTCCCATTTAATTCCACATAGTTTTAATAACTACGTGTTAGTATATTGATAATTATTTCATATATCCATTTATATTGCAAAAGTTATTTTTCCTTATTTTCTATTGCTAATTAGTATTTTACCCATTAATGCTTGAATTATCACCTTCTTTCGATTAATATTGAAATTATAATAAAAGACATAGTTTTTATTACTATGTGAGGAGTGAAATTTTATGAATGACTTTAATATTGATAACTATATAAATTCACAAAAAGCATCTAATAATATTAATTTAGATGCTTTTCCTGAAATTGATTTATACATGGATCAAGTAATGCAACTGTTTGAAAGTAAATTAAGCTACACTAAAAGAAATGATGATGATAAGGTTCTTACTAAAACTATGATTAATAATTATGTAAAAGGTAATCTTTTAATGAAAATTAAAAATAAAAAGTATACTAAAAACCATCTTATTTTAATGGGTTTAATTTATAACTTAAAAGGAGGCCTATCTTTAACTGATATTAAAACTATTCTAACTCCTATAGTTGATTCTTTTGAAAAAGAACAAGAATATCCTTTAAATGATGTATATCAATCTTTTCTTGATATCTATGATTTGAATTTAGAAGATATCGAAAATTCTTCAAATAAAATCTATGATAATATAAAACAACTGGTAAATACTAAGCATGACACTCTAGGGGAATATGAAGAAAAATTTTTGCTTATATGTGCATATGTCAGCATGAGTAATCTCTATAGACGTATGAGTGAAAGATTAATAGATGAATGTTTTGGCACTCCTAAAGATTACAAGTAATATACTAATTCAAAATACATTGATTATATGATATAATAATCAACATGAAACGAAACTACTTATGCAATTACTAATGCACAATTCACAATACATAATTAAGTAAAATTTCCTTTGGATTTCATCCTAAATTGTGCCTTGAAAACTGTGCATTGTGCATTGCTATAATAATTATAATAATATGAAATGAGGTAGAAAGATTGATAAACGTATCAAATGTTAGTCTAAGATTTGGTGGACGTAAACTTTTTGAAGATGTCAACCTTAAATTTACTCCTGGTAATTGCTATGGAGTTATTGGTGCCAATGGTGCTGGAAAGAGTACATTCCTTAAAATACTGTCTGGAGAAATAGAACCTAATACGGGTGAAGTTTCAATTGCTGCTAATTTAAGAATGTCAGTGTTAAAACAAGAACATAATAAATATGATGATTTTCAAGTTTTAGAAACTGTAATAATGGGTAACGAAAGATTATACCAAATAATGAAAGAAAAAGATGAGATATATGCAAAAACTGATTTTTCTGATGAAGATGGAATTAAGGCTTCTGAACTAGAAGGAGAATTTGCTGAACTTAATGGTTGGGAAGCTGAATCTGAGGCTTCTTCACTTCTACAAGGATTAGGAATAAGTACTGATCTTCATGAAAAAAATGTATCAGAATTAACCGGTTCTGAAAAAATTAAAGTTCTTTTAGCTCAAGCTTTATTCGGTAATCCTGGAATATTAATTCTAGATGAACCTACTAACCATTTGGATTTAAAAGCCGTAAACTGGTTAGAAGACTTCTTAGGTAACTTTGATGGAACTGTTATCGTTGTATCACATGATAGACATTTCTTAAATTCAGTTTGTACTCAAATGGCTGACGTTGACTTTGCAAAGATTAAGATTTATGTTGGTAACTATGATTTTTGGTATGAATCAAGCCAATTGGCTTTTCAATTATCAAAAGATCAAAACAAGAAGAAGGAAGAAAAGATTAAAGATTTACAAGACTTTATTGCAAGATTTAGTGCTAATGCTTCTAAATCTAAGCAAGCAACATCTCGTAAAAAATTATTAGATAAAATTACTTTAGATGATATACAACCTTCAAGCAGGAAATATCCTTTTGTAGGATTTAAACCTGAAAGAGAAGTTGGTAATGATATTTTATCAGTTACTGATTTATCTAAAACTATTGATGGAGTTAAAGTTCTAGATAAGATAAATTTCATGGTTAACAAAGGAGATAAGATTGCTCTTATTGGAAATGAAATTGCTGTAACTGCATTGTTTAAAATATTAGCTGGTGAAATGGAGCCAGACAGTGGAGAATTTAAATGGGGCATAACTATTACTAATTCTTACTTCCCAAATGATAATTCAGCATATTTTGATGATTGTAACCTTTCTTTAGTAGATTGGCTTAGACAATATTCAGAAGAAAAATCTGAAAGCTATATTAGAGGTTTCTTAGGTAGAATGCTATTCTCCGGAGAAGAAGCACTAAAAGAAGCTAGTGTATTATCTGGAGGAGAAAAGGTTAGATGTATGTTATCTAGGATGATGCTTTCTAATGCTAATGTATTAATGTTAGATCAACCTACTAACCATCTTGACCTTGAATCAATCACAGCTGTAAATAATGGTTTAAAGGATTATAACAGTAACATGTTATTTGCTTCTCATGACCACCAATTTATTCAAACTATAGCAACTAGAGTTATAGATATTAAAGCTGATGGTTCTATAGTTGATAAAACTATGACATTTGATGAATACTTAGAATTTTCTAATTCTAATAAATAGAATTAAAAAAATGCCATTTAAAAGGAATTTTAACAATCCTTTTAAATGGCATTCCTTTATATAATTATTAATAAATTTTCTATCTTAACATATCCTCTACAACTTCATAAACGTAATCAACAAGATTATCAGCATGTGGTTTTACTACTTCTTCTGCTGAATTAAATGTATAACTATTTTTTGTAATATTGAACATTGATACATCATTTAAAGAATCCCCTACTGCATACAACATTTCTGTTCCCTTATTCTCATCTTCTAATATTCTCATAATGGCGTTTCCTTTTGAGCAATATTTAGGTACTATATCCACAAAACATTGATTTCTAAATGCTTCTATATGCTTACTGTATTTTTCTAACAAATTATTTCTTATAAATTCTGATTTTTCTATTGATTGTGATACATTAAAAATACTCATAATCTGTGAATCTCTAGTGTTACTTAGTGCATATTCTAATGTAACTTTATATGAAAAATGGTTAAAGAAATCTGCATCTATATTTGATGTATCCACTGATTCATTTTCTATCATATATGTATCATTTCCATCATCATAATATATTAATGAATCTCCCATGTTATAGAAATCAGTAATTATTTTATTCTGTATTTTATTAGGTATTACTTTTTCATGTATTACTTTATTATCCTTGTCTACTATTAATCCACCATTACACATAACCAAGTAATCGTACTCAAAAGGATATCTTCTCAAAATATCTTTTACACCCTTTAAACTTCTGCCCGTTGATACTATCACCTTATGTCCTAGTTCCTTCAATCTCTTTAATGCTTTTAGATCTTTATCTATAACTTTATTATCTCTAACTAAGGTTCCATCTAAATCACTTGCTAAAAATCTCATTTAACTCTCTCTCCTATTATTACTATTTAATATATTCAAATATTATTCTTAATTTACCGCTTCAATATTTATTCCTAATCCCTTTAGTGTAAATCTTATTGTACTCTCAATAATACTTTCTAAATTTGTTCTTTCATTATAAATTGATTCATATATTGCAGATGAACATAGTGACCCAAAGAATTGAAATGCTATAAGTTCTGTATCACCTTTTTCGATTTCACCATTTTCCATTGCAACTTTTATATTAATTTCAATTTCATTTATATATTTCCTTATTTTTTCACGTAATTCATTTTGTCTATTTTCACTTCCCCATAATTGACTCATCACTACTTTAAAAAAATTTGTATATCCATAAAGAAAAGTTAATTGTATTCTACATATTTTCACCAATTTTTCAATTGGGCCTACATTAAGATATTGAACTTTATTAACTTGATTCTGTAATATTTGAAGTCCCTCTTCAACAATAAAATTAAATATTTCTTCCTTACTTGCAAAATGATAATACAATGTACCTTTTACAAGACCTGCATTTGCAGCTATATCATCCATTGTAGCTCCTCTATATCCAGCTTCAGAAAATATTTTTATTGCAGATTCAAATATCAAGTTCTTTGTTTTGTTCATAATACTTCTCCTCATTTCCCCATCATAATTCCACTATTAACTATTATATCATCAAGATCATTATTACACCATAATTCTACAATTGAATACGTTGTATTATTTAACAATAGATTTATTAAATTTAACTTATTTTTGAATTTTTCATTTTATGTGATAAAATTAAGCTTAAGGTGTAAAAATAATAAGTTAGTATGCTAGTCTATTTTATGCCATGTGCCTAATTAAAATAAGAAATGGAGGTTACTTGTCATAACTGTAACATTATAAAGTTTGATAGAATTTCTATCCGTATTATTTTGTAAAGTTCTGGCAATTATATTTATGATTCAAGTATATAATAGAACCACAAAAACTTATGAAGAAGAACTTATTGCGGGAAAGAAGTACATTGAATGGACATATCAATCTCCAATTGGTAAGAATATCACTGAACTTATTGCTAAAAAGAAATTGTTTTCTAAAATATATGGAATGTTTTGTGATACAAAATTAAGTGCTAATAAAATTCCCTCATTTATAGAAAGTTTTAATATTGATATGGCTATGGCAAAGAAAAAAACCTCTGAATTTAATTCCTTTAATGATTTTTTTATAAGGGAATTAATACCTGAAGCTAGACCAATAAATAAAACTGAAAATATATTAGTTTCTCCTGGTGATGGAAGGATTACTGCTTATGAAAATATTGATTTAGATAACATAATTCAAATTAAAGGCTTAACCTATAGTTTAAGAGAATTAATAAATGATGATACTGTTGCTAATAAATATATAAATGGAATATGTCTTATATTAAGACTATGCCCTACAGACTATCATAGATTTCACTTTGTGGACTCAGGCATCCCTTGTGAAAATCACTATATTAAAGGACATTACTATTCTGTAAACCCAATAGCACTAAAGAGCATTCCTAAACTTTTTTGCGAAAACAAAAGAGAATGGTCATTATTTAAATCAGATAACTTTAAAGATGTGCTACATATAGAAGTTGGTGCTACTTGTGTTGGTTCAATACTCCAAACTTATTCACCTAATACTCGTGTAAATAAAGGTGATGAAAAAGGCTATTTTAAATTTGGAGGATCAACAACAATACTATTTTTCGAAAGAAATTCTGTAAAAATGGATACTGATATTTTAGAACAATCTAATTTAGGTTTTGAATGTAAGATTCAATTGGGTGAAAGTATTGGTTCTAAAGTTATAAAATAAAAAGAATGGCTTAACTTCAAGGGTTAAGCCATTCTTTTTATGAATTTGGTAGAGCGTGAAGGAATCGAACCATCAATTTACCGTCCGTAGCGGTAGGTTATATCCGTTTAACTAACGCTCCATGTTAATTTTAAACAACAAATTTATATTATCATAAGCTGTTATAATAATCAAGTTTATAATAGCTTATAATATTAATTTTATAGAATATAATTTTGATATTTAATTAAATAGTGTTTCTATATTGAATTAGTTATCTAAAAATAAAATCTATTTGATTATTTTTTAGATAACATATTTATAGTATCTCTCTTAATTTATTATAGATAAATATCTGAAAATTCTAACTCAAGTAATTCTACTTTGTTTTGAGCATTTAAGCATTTATTTTGTGCTATTTCATTATATTCTAATATTTCTATAGGTAGTTTAATTATGAACTCAGACCCACTATTCTCTTCACTTATAAGCTCTATACTTCCATTATGAGCTTTTGTTAAATATCTAACTAAATCTAAACCTATTCCACTTCCAGAATTTTCATTATTTTTATTTTTTGACGATTGAATAAATCTATTAAAAATAGCATTTTGTTCTTCCTTAGGTATCCCTATGCCCTCATCTCTTATTGAAATAGTTATTTGATTAATACTCTTCCAGGTATTTATATATATGCTACTTCCATGTGATGAAAATTTTATTGCATTAGAAATTAAATTCATAATTATTCTATCTATTGCCTCTGGATCTATTGACATAATACACTCCTCAACATTTGTATCAAAAACTAATGATATGTTTTTTTGTTTAGCGTATTTATCTATAGATGATATGTTCCATTCTATTAAATTAATTATATCTAAATTATATCTTTTAAGATTATAATATTTTTTTTCTAATTTTGTAGTATCTATAAGATTATCTACAAGTTTTAATATCTTATATGCATTTCTTTTTATACTTTCCATATGTTCTTTAAATTGACTACACTTTTCTATGTCTTTATATTCATCCTTATAACATTGAAAAATACTTAAAATTATACTTAACGGTGATCTTAAATCATGAGAAATATTTAAAATAAAATCCTCCTGAGCATTTTTAGCTTCTGATAATTTTATGAATTTATTAATTAATTCTTCCTTTGAGAGTTTCGCAAGTTCACCCTTGATTAACATATAATCCTTATCTACCTCATCATGCTTCAAAACATCAACCTCAACCATTTTCAAATCCCCTTTTTATTATCTATTTTACTTTTTTTACCATATACCCTTAGTATATAATATCATATTTTTTTCCAGTTAACAACTCTGACCTAAATAAAATTTTAATTAATATTTTTTATTATTTCGTCTTTTATATACTTTAATATTAATATAACATACGTTAATGTCCCTATAATAAACATAGTATCAAAACTTATATCCGGATTAACAGCTTCCAATATAATTTGAATTATTAATGGCAATGTAGCTGCATATAACGTTACTGAATATAATGCAGTATATTTAACTACCATATTCATGAATAGTGTAAAAAGTGATGCAACCACAACTACAATTAAACAATTGAACAGTAAGTTTAAAAATACTATCCCAAAATCCATACCTATTGTATAAATAAAACTTATCATTTTAATATTATCAGTTTTATATCCAATAAAAATATCTTTTACTCCAACCAAAATTAAAGTAAGTAACATTGCATATGAAATTGATCTAAATATTCCTTCTTTAACATATTTAGAAAAAATTTTTATGTCATATATAGAAGTTATGACCTTTTTTAAAAAATTAGTTTTATCTTTCACATTTCCCTCCAAATTAGTATTCTTTAGTTTTATAAAGCATATGTTTATTATTTGCTTTTATTGTCAATATTATAGATAAAAGAGGATATACTGTTATTTTAATATTTATGTTTTATTCAAATACTCTTTTAATTTATTAGTTACTTGACTAGGAGGCACTTTTTTGAAAATAAATAAAATTTATCATAATAAAACAAAAATTAAAAAGATATCTAAGAGAATAATGTGTTTATTAGCATTATTTATAATTATATGCTTAAGTGGTATTTATGAATCTTATACATATAATAAATTCATTGGTACTTTTAAAACAAATTTTAACGACTATAAATTCTCAGAAGCCAATAATTTATTATTAACTAAACAAAATCTTAATCCATTTAAGCTATTAATGATGAATAATGACATTTATAATTATTTTAATATTAATGTTGCTGCTTTGTCAGAAGATATTCAAAATAAAAATATATCTTCTGAAGATGCATTAATACAGCTCAAAGAAATACAACGTTATAATATAATACCCTATGCTCAATTATATAATATTTCTGCTTCAATAGATTTAATTCAAGATTCTACTAAAAGTTATAATACTGGTGTAGATTATTTCAATACTGAAAACTATGTAGACGCAATATCTTGTTTTAAAAAAGTCTCTACTTTAGATTTAAATTATTCTGAGTCATTAATATACTTAAATAAATCAAAAAATAAATTTAAAGAAAACTTATTAGCTTATTGTGATAATCTAGCTAGCAATGATTATTATAATGAAGCCCTCTCCAAAATTTCAAACAATAGTGATATTTTAGGAAATGATATTAATGTAAAAGAAAAAATAATAGAAATCAAAACAAAGCAACAAGAATATTTAGATAAGAACTCTGCTATTGTTGAAGCTTCCTCACGTGCATTAACAACTACTATATCTCCAAATAATATTAATACATTAAATATTGAAAGTACTACATCTTATTTTATCAATGTGAATCTAGAAAATCAAAAAACCTATATTTATAAAGGAACACCTGATAAATGGCAATTAGTTAGACTATGTCCTTGTTCTACTGGAATAAGTGGTGAAGATACTCCTTCTGGATCTTTCTCTATTAAAGAAAAAGGTGATTGGTTTTTTTCAGATAAATATGAGCAAGGAGGTAAGTACTGGACTCAAATTACTGGAGATATTTTATTTCATTCACTTCCATTTGATAAAGATAAAACTAATGTTTTAGATTATACGATGAATAAGCCATCTTCTCATGGTTGTATTAGGCTTTCTATTGATGATGCTAAATGGATTTACACTAATATTCCTAAAGGAAGTAAAGTAATAATTAAATAATCATCTAAGCTAATATAAACTTACAAAAAAGTTTTAATCAGTCTTTGATTCTTCTTTAGGCACATTGCAAAAAAAATAACAGGTCAATATGGAGGCCACTGAAAAAGCTATGCTTTTTCAGTGCTTCAGATAAATAAAAATAGGATTTTATTCAACTGTTTAAATCAGATAAATAAAATCCTATTTTTTGCATTAAAAAAGAAAATATTTAATTTATA
>JAKBFR010000249.1 GCA_021837545.1 Bacillota bacterium
GCTATATACAGAAATCTTAAAAATCTAAAGGTTACTGCTTATGAATTTAAAGGCTATCTTCAATGTGTTAACTCAATAAGCGCTTACTATAAAGCTAATATGGATATGTTAAACCTAAAAACAACTAAAGAATTATTCTTTAGTAATGGACCTATTTATACAAAAACTAAAGATGAACCGCCTACTAAGTATTCCAATGAAAGCAAAGTAACCAATTCTTTAATTGCTGACGGTTGTGTTATAGAAGGAATCATTGAAAATAGCATTATAGCAAGGGGTGTTGTGGTTCATAAAGGCGCTGAAATAAAAAATAGTATTATCCTTCAAAACTGCGAAATCAAAGAGGATTCTAAGCTGTTCAATGTTGTAATGGATAAAAATGTAATTGTAGATAAAGGTAAAGAGCTTAATGGTGATGAAGAATTCCCACTTGTAATTGAAAAAAGAGCTTTATTTTAACGACATTTCAGAAGGAAAGCCCCCCATCTAGAATTGGCGTGAACCGCCCTAACAAATATTAAACTTCAGTAGTAGTATAAATCTCCTTCTGAAGTCGTTAATATTGCAGCACCGCAGGTGATGATTAATTAGTATAAATATAGCAGCAATAACTTTACAAGTTACTGCTGCTAATTAATTTCCTTTAGCTTGTACCTTAGTTTGGGTAGTGGGATCAACAAACTGAGCTATCACTATATACCTTTTGGGAGCACTTCCAATATAACTAAAAGGGTAGCAAGTAGTCATTGTTAACATTTCTTTATCACTAGGAACTATTACTGTTCTATCGTTTTTGTCTACAATACGAGTACTAGAGGCTTTATAAGTATAACTTCCATAGCTTGTGTTTATCGTTATTGTATCTCCCATCTTCAGATCCCCTAGATTTCTAAACACCGTATCCCTATGTCCTGATATAATTACATTTCCCCCTTCTCCCGGATAAACACTTCCTGCATAATGGCCTATACCTTTTGCTAAATGTTCATCTAGAGTTCCATGAATTAAAGGATATTTCAAAGATATTGAAGGTATTATAACTTCCCCCATTACCTCTCCAGAAGCAAACCTGTGAATTTGCATTTTTTTATCTTTATTTTCCACAGTAAACTTACGCTGAGGCATATCTGGTTTATAGTTTGTAGCCATAGTTTTAGTTAACAAAAATGTTTGTTTAGTTAATTCCCACCCTGCAAAAGATATTATTATAATACCAAGTACTATAAAAAATACTGGAATTCCTATAAATAATCTTTTCAAAACTTTTTTCTTCTTCAATTTCCTCAGATCCTTTTCATTTAGTATATATTAGCCATGGTGAACATTTAATATTTATCAAAATAAATTTAATTATATTTATATCTTACATCACCACAAATTAAAACTATTTCTTTATAAAAAAGGAAGTATAAAATTTATTTGTTAAAATAATATACTTCCTTTTCTTTATGATATTTATAATCTAGATCTAGTTATTCATTGCCTTTTTAGCAAATACTAAAGAACCTGTTCCTATTAATAGGAATAGTGCTCCAACTACTGCAATGTTACCATATGGTGTAGAAGTATTAGGAAGTTTTGCTCCTGATTCTGCTATAAAGTTTGTTGTAGATGCAACTTGTGCTTTTTCAGCAGCAACTTTTAATGCAGATGCAACAGAAGATATATTATTTAAGTCACTGCTTTTAGGATCAATAGCAGCTAATACATTACCATTTGAATCTGTTAATTGTATTTTTAATCCATTTGTTATTGCATTTGTTAAACTAATTTCTGTATTATCCTTGTCCACAAATTTAAGATCCATCTCTAATAATTTTGCTGAATCCATCATTGCATTAGCAATCGCTGTAACATCAGCATTGGAAACAGTACTTATATCAGTAACACCATTAAGTTTACTTTGCACATTATCGATATCTGCTTTTATTTTTGCTTCAGTCTCTGCACTAATCTGTACCTTTTGTAAATGTTCTACTATAAGTCCAGTGTCAGAAATACCCGCATTATTTAATGCTTTAGTTAAGTCATCGATTACTGATGCTGAAGCTGTGATTGTGAAAGCAAACATTAATACTGATACTAAAAATGTAATTATTAAATTTTTCTTTTGTTTCATTATTATTCCTCCTTTAATTTAATTAAATTTTTTCTTGAACTGCTTTAAGTTTATCATAATTTTTTTTCTCGTACAATGAATTTTTCAGCGAATATACGCAAATTCACCTAGTATTTTTTGTTAAAAATTATTATTGTCATATTGTGTATTATTTTGTAATATTTTTTGTACAGCACTCATTTGTTTTATCCTGCATAAAGCAAGGAGTATTTATTCTTAATAATCTAATTTTAGTTATGTTTCGCTTATATTATTAGAAGGACTTTAAAGTATAATGTATACCTATTCAAATATAAGTAAAATAAAACACTAAGAACAGTGTGAATATACAAAATAACATTTGCACTGGTTCTAGTGTTTTTACATATAAATTTATTTTTTACTTTTAGATTTTTAATAATGACTCCAATAACTTTATTGTGTCCTCTACGTCCTTCATTGAAACCATTTCTGATATAGAATGGGCATATCTACAAGGAATTGAAACTACTCCCGTTTTTATCCCACCTTTTTCCTTGTGAATATTACCACCATCTGTACTTCCCTCCGACATTCCATATTGAACTTTAACTTCAGCTCTTTGCGCTGCATCCTCAAGCATTTCTTTAATTTCATGATGCATAATTAAAGTCTTATCTTTTATTTTAATTATTGGACCTTTTCCAAGTTCTAAATTTCCTTCTGCACCAATATAATCTCCTGTTCCCTGTGTATCTAGCACTATACAGTAATCTGGTTCTATATTATAGGCTGCCGCTCTTGCTCCCCTGCCTCCTAACTCCTCTTGAGTAGAGAATACAAAATACAGTTCACTGCTGGTTTGTTTAATTTCTTTTATCATTCTAAGAAGAATATAGCACCCAATCCTGTCATCTAAACAAGGGCTCATTATTTTATCTTCTACTTCCATGCCATCACACAAAAGGCATGCTGTC
>JAKBFR010000250.1 GCA_021837545.1 Bacillota bacterium
TTATAAGCTGCTACCTTTATTACATACCCTCCAAGCTTTCCTCCATTAGTGCTTAATAATCCACTATAATATATTAAAACTACAATAATAAATGCACCAACAAAATTTGCAAAAAATACTATTGTCCAATTTTTAAGCATCTTCATTAGTGTTATTTTCTTTTGAGCATATGCTACAGTTAACAAACAATTTCCAGTAAAAAGTTCAGCCCCACAAATTAAAACAAACATAAGACCCACTGGAAATACTATTCCTGCAACAAGTTTAGCTACTCCTACATTTTCTATACTATGAGATGCCATAGCTGCTGAAAATCCGCCAATAGCTATGAATGCCCCCGCCAATATCCCCAGAATAAGGGTTTGAATAAACTTATTATTTGCCTTTTGCATTCCCACAGATTCTACATAGTTACATACTTCCTTAGGGCTTAGCATTGATTTCTCCATATTAATCCTCCTTCTGTAAATTTCAATTATTTTATAATCTATCTTTACACAACTTTTTGTTATCCTCATATTTATCAAGTACATTGCATGTTAAACTCTTAACTTTCCATTGAACATTATATTCAAACCCATCTTAAATGTCAAGAAAAAATATTTTTCTATAACTACGCTGTTATATAATAGATTTTTCTATTATATATTATAAAATAAACCTTATTATATATTGTTTTAAAAATTCTACATTAATAATAATCGTTATTTTTTTAACAATATTTCCTGAAAAATATCCCTTTTTTATAAATTAGGAGCTACCAGTGGATTTTGTACTATAGCAAATAGAATAACTCTTTTTCCTTAGAGGTTACTAACAAAAGTATTTATTGCGTAAAATGCATTTGAACAAGCCTAAGTAATTCCAAAATTAATTTTAGAATTACTTAGGCTTGTGAAAGCATTTCTAGCGATATATACTTTTAGTTATAGCATACTGAAGAAAAAATTCTCAGATATCTTCATTGTTTCTTTATAATTATCCGATTGTTTTATATATAACTTGTCCTAAATAAGTAAATAGTATTATTATTAGCATTGATAACACAACTTGAACCGTTCCTTTATCTAATGAAAAAGAAAAATCCGTGTTATATTTTTTGTGCACTATGTTTTTTTTGTTACCTACAGTGTTACTATTATGCACTACTTTAGGATGAGAATACATAACTTCACCTTTTATATAAGCAACTATACTTATAATTAGAACAAAAATTGATAGAATTCTTGTAATAGAGAAAAAGTCTATATTCATAGAAAAAGCTATCAATGCAGCTATTGGTATAATTACCCCCAGTAACATACCTAATTTGCTACCTATTGATTTTGGTACAGTCTTTTTAGGATTTTTTGTGTTTAGAGGCCTATAAGAATTTTTCTTTTTCATAATAACCCTTCTTTCATATTTTTTCCAAAACGCTTAAGGTTATTATACCAAATTTTTAAATATTTGTTAACAAAATTTTATTTAACACCATATAATTTCCATATTAGATTAAAAATCTAAAAAGCTACCATATTATATATATCTACATCTTCTAATACTGTTTCTTCTGAAATAAACTCATTAGGAAATTGCTTCGCCAAAACCCTTTTAAATTTTATAAGTTGTTCATCAGAAAGTTCGGCTTGTCTTGGCAATTTATTTTCTTCTTTAATAAGATTACCAGCTTTTAACCTATATATAAATTCATCACCTATAATGCTTATATTATTCTTATCATCAAATTTTATATTTCCAGTTGTGTCACTACTTATATTTATCTTCTTTAAATCACTTATCGTTTTTCCATCATCATTAATCTTAGCTATATTAAGATAAGCACTTACTTTACCATTCAAATCCTTTTCATTTGCCACCCAACTCCTAAAGGCAAGCATTTTACCATCCTTTGATAGCATCCCATCAAATATTTCTTCCTTATCATTGTTAGTTTCAAAAATTTTATTACCATTAATATATAAATTAGCCTTCGGCTGTGGAAATATATGAGGTGTATTGCTATAAAGAATAATTTTTTTATTTATAATAACATCTCTTATTGTACCCACACAAGATATTAACTCTACTTTGCTTTTTATATTGTATACTGCATAACCTGAAGCTGACGGATTAATATGCCCTGTAACCAAAATATTTTCATTATCTATCCATTTAAGTTCAATAATTTGTTGAGTGTTTTTATTATCTATTACAAGATCTGTTAGCTTCTGATCTTTGATATCATAAATAATTATATGAGGAGGATATATTGCTTTTTTCTCATCAAAGTACCTAAATACTATTTTTGTTTTATCTGGAGAAAGGTTTAATAAATCCTTTGATTTTGAATTATCCCCTATTGATTTAATTTGTTCATTTATTTCATCATAAAGATAAATATTATTATTTTTCTCAAATGCTATCTTTGTTAGCTTAGTATTTGGCATAACTTGTTCTTCACCCTTAGTTGCAGCATCTTTCTTCGACATATCCTCTTTATTTTCACTTGTATTTTTATTGATTTTTTCTATTTTATTTGAACAAGCCATTAAAGTAAATATGCTTAAAAATAAACACACAGCCATAATAAACAATTTAAAAAATCTTTTTTTTCTTTTCTCGTGGATAGTCATAATTTCGCTCCTCATTTAAAGTCATAAGAATAATATTTATTTTAAATCATTGAAACCTAGACTATTATACTCCTCCTATATTAGGGTATCAACTAGAAAGTTTTATATTTTATAGTGATTTTTATATGTTCATACTTTTATATGTTTTAAATTTTTATATGCTTATTATTTTAATACATACACTTGTTATCTTTTCTTGGAACTTTGCACTTTCTTACAAATATTAACAATGTATTTATAAGAATAAATATAAAAAAAACAGGCATCAGTTTATTAACTAATGCCCATTTTTCTATTTATTAAAAGCTTCCTCGATTACTTTGGAAATAATTTTTTCATCTGTTAAGTAGGGCAATGTAATGTGATCTATATTAGCATTTTTCTTATTGTAATCTATGCTTGTTTCTATTGAGTGTG
>JAKBFR010000251.1 GCA_021837545.1 Bacillota bacterium
TAGCAGAAAAATACGGTTCCTCAGCAAGCATTGAGTTTCTTGTTTTTAAAAATTCTAGTAATTTACCTTTATCAATGATTTTATAGTTAAAATAATCAGGCAGATGAGGGTGATAGCTCATTACATCTTTAACATATAAGTCTGATGTATCAATGCTTGATACATCGCTCTGTTCTATCTCATTTTTATTTTTATCTCCTACTTTGTTACTATCCATAATGAGATTACTTAAGGAATATAAAGATAATATAAATAAAGTTAATAGAGAAAGAGCCATTTTTCTAGAGGAAATATTATTTGAAATTGTTTCAAATAATGCATTTATCTTCTTTGAAGTACTTTTAAGCTTAAATAATACTTCCCTTTTGTATTTGAGTAATACATTTTTAAAACTAAGTTTATGACTTGATAACGCATGATATTCAAGTGCCTCATCTTTATATGGCGATTTAATCCCTAAATAAGATATCTCCTCAATATCACTTGTGTTATGTATAGACACCACATATTCTTCAAAAATTTCCTGTGATACAGTATTTTTTTGATTTTTATTTATCCATTCAATAATCGTAGCTTTCAGGTGTGGATTTTCTTCTAATTCAACAATGTAAGCGTTAAAAACATCCAATTTCAATATGTTTTTTTTGTCTTTTAAAATTGTACTTTGTATGATATTTTTTTTAATATTTTGCTTCTCTTCCCCATTTATTCCTTCTAAATTGTTGTCAATAATTCCATATATAGCCCTTGATAATATTAAGGAATTTTCTTTAGAAGAATTATTGGGATATTTTTTCTTAATATACAATTTTATTCTTTCAATCTCTTCTTTAGTCAAAACAGAGGAAGCTTTTAATTCATCAATAACCTTCTTCATAACTTTAAACCTACCCCAAATAAATATATTTTAACAGTCTGTAAATATATCTTAATTAGCTTAATAGATATATTATACAGTGTATTTCTACTAATTCCAATTTAGAGCCTACTCCTTTTGCTATTTCTATCTCTAGACATAACTTTCCAAAAGTGTCTAAGAGTATGCACTCCTTCATAAAGAATACCTGTTTTATGAAAGAAACGCTCATCTTCTTTTGTTTTTATTTTTTGTTTAAATGGATAGTTGCTTAAGTTTCCTGAATAATAAACATATTGCCCCATAATTTCAGAAATATCTGTTGGTGTTATTCTATAGGATTCTAATGAAGTAAGCTGGATTCCTCCTTGTCTTAGGGCTTCCATGACAAATTCAGAGCATATATAGGTCTTGTAAATAGCATGCTTTTTATTAGAAATAAGCCCAATGGCTTGAAGGAAATTGTAGTAATATACCTCTGCATCATTATATACATCATATATAAATTTACTTATTAATTCATATTGCTCTACTGTTACAGGTATGCGATATACATTAATGGGAACATTCTCCTCATGTCCTATGGTAAGAGTAAATACACTTTCTCTGACGATGCCACCTACAAGAGGATTGCTAATTGACAGTCTGCAAAAAGAATACATTTGACTTAAATTTTCATCTAAGCTGATTGACGCATGATTATATTTTCCCTTTAAAAATTTTCTAATCATCTTCCCTGTAGAAGTTGGTGTTCTTGAAACAACTACATAAATATACTTTTCCATTTTTCTTCTCCTTGCAACTACCTAAATATAATTAAAACAAACTATATATATATGCAATCATAATTCTTCAAATAAAAAATAAAAGTAACTATATTATAAACCTTACCTTAATTATTTTCCATAAAATTATTTTTATACAATATTTATACATTTACTTGTTGAAGTATTAATATAATATTCTTTCCCTGTTATTCATTTCTATGTATTTATATCTGTAAATAAAAAACTCCAAAATCTTAATATTAAAAAGATTTTGGAGTTTTTTATTCTTTATATTATAATGCTCTTTTAAATATACTCAATACATCCTCTACATTTAAAGCTCTGAAGTTTCCTAGTTTACCTCTTTTTGTAGCTTGCTTTACCATTTCTTCTAATTTTTCTTCATTTCCTCTTTTATTAGCAACTATAATTCTACTATTATATTCGCTTAATGCAAGTACACACCTTTTAACATATAGTCGCTATTAAGATACCATAGGTTTTCATTGACAAACTTTAAAATAAAACATAATATCTATTTATTGGCTATAATGTACATTAAAATAGCTATTTAAAATAAAGGGGTGTGAATAACTTGAATACAATATTATTTGATCTTGATGGTACCTTACTTCCTATGGACATGGTTCTATTTGAAAAAATGTATTTTGAAGAGCTAGCAATGGATTTTGCTGATATAATGTCACCTAAGGAACTCGCTAAAAATATATGGAGTTCTACTAAAATCATGGTAGAAAATACAGAATATAAAACTAATGAAGAAATATTTATGGCTGACTTTACTACTAGAATGAATATGGAACTCCCTATTCTACAAAAACGTTTCGAGGACTTCTATGATACAAGTTTTTTAAAAATCAAAGAAACTGTTGAAGATATTCAATGTGTAAAAGAAAGTGTAAAAATATTAAAATCGAAGGGTTATACTGTTGCGCTTGCCACAAATCCGCTATTTCCTGAAAAAGCTATTCATCATAGAATACGCTGGGCAGGCTTTGAACCAGAGGATTTCTCATATATTTCAACCTTTGAAAGAAATCATTACTGCAAACCCCAATTAAAGTATTATGAAGAGATACTAAAAGATATAGAAAAGAAATCTGAAGACTGCCTGATGGTGGGTAATGACGTTCAAGAAGATTTAATAGCAAAAAAACTTGGAATGAAGACATATTTAATAACAAATAATCTACTACATAGAACAGAAGAAGAAATAATAACAGACTATATAGGTAAATATGAGGATTTTTATGAATTTGTCAAAAACTTGCCCTCTCTTATATAATAGAAGCCATAAAAAAACAGGAATGTTTAGCAACTTTCTAGTAAATTGCTAAACATTTCTGTTTTTACTCTATGCTTTAAATCCTTACCTACGCTAATATTT
>JAKBFR010000252.1 GCA_021837545.1 Bacillota bacterium
CACTACATTTGTAAGCCTCGTCTTCAAGCTCCATTGCAAGTTTTATCTTTTCTTCAGGTGATATATTGTTAAGCTCCTCATTGTATCCATTAAAATCCTCATATCTATTACTACCTTCAAAAATAATTTCTTTCTCTTCATTCTCAATAATCTCAGCATTTGACTTTGCTTTTTCTATTAATAATTCTATTGCTTCATCATCCATAATTTCTGTATATGCATATCCCATTTTGCCCTTATAAATGCCCCTAAAGCTTATTCCCATAGTTTTATTTAAACTATATTTATCTACTTCCTTTTTAAATATTTCTATATCTAGGCTTTCTCCTGCTTCATAATATATCTCATACTCACTAAAGCAAGTTTCTTCAGCTCTTTTAAACAGTTTTTCCTTAAATTCATTTAATATCATATAAATTCACCCCTACCTTCCGCCTACTGTAATTTCTGATACTCTAATCATAGGCTGACCAACATTTGTTGGTATACTTCCACTTGATGATCCACACATTCCCTGGCCATGTTCTAAATTTTTTCCTACCATATCAATATTAAGTAATATATCTGATCCTTTACCTATCAAGGTAGCTCCTCTTACTGGAGTATCTATTTTACCATCTTTTATTAAGTATCCTTCCACTACTGCAAAGTTAAATTCTCCTGTTACAGGATTTACTGAACCACCGCCCATTTGTTTTGCATATAAGCCATGCTGCATGGAGGCTATAATAGTATTTTCATCATCATTTCCTGAAGCAATAAAGGTATTAGTCATTCTTGAAGTTGGCGCAAACTTATACGATTCGCGTCTACTACTACCCGTAATCTCCATATTCATTCTTCTACTATTTAATTTATCTATCATATATCCTTTTAGAATACCATTTTCAATCAATACATTTCTTTTAGCTGGAGTTCCTTCATCGTCGATATTTATTGAACCCCATAAATTCGGCATTATTCCATCATCAATTGCTGTTACCTTATCTGATGCAATCTTTTGGCCTAATTTATCTGCAAATACTGAGTTACCTTTTGCCACTGAACTAGCTTCCAGCGCATGGCCACATGCTTCATGGAATATAACTCCACCAAAGGCATTGTCTATTACCACAGGCATTTTTCCTGCTGGGCAAACTGGTGCATGTAACATAGTCACAGCTGTTTTACTAGCTTGTTTTGCTATTTCCTCAATATTTATAGTATCAAACATCTCAAAGCCCATTTTTCTTCCTGGACCTTGTACGCCCATTTGGTTTTCCACTCCATTACTAGCTACTGCTTGTATAAATGCTCTTGTTCTTATCCTTCTATCATTAGTTAATAAGCCTTCACTATTTGCTATTAAAACCTTTTGGTCCACGTCTGCATAGTTTATAGATACTTGGGCTATTTCACTACTATAACTTTTAGCTGCAGCATAGGCTTTTTTCATTTCCTTTACCTTTTTTAAATTATTAACAGTGGATGGAACATATAAGATTGGATGAATATTTGAACATATTCTTTCTATTAAGTTTATATCTATACCTTTATCCTTATTAATACTTCCTACGGCACAGGCAGCTTTATAAGCTGTTTCTAATAATGATTCACGACTTACATCATTTGTATAAGCATATACACTATTAAGGCCTTTAAATATTCTAATTCCTATTCCAAAATCCCTTCCCGATACTGAATTGTCTACTTTTCCATCAACCATTGATATATTATTTTTTACAGTGTCCTCTAAAAATATTTCTGAAAAATCCCCTCCTGTACATAAAGCCTTACTTAATACTTCTTCTATTAATATCTTTGATAACATGACATATCACCCCCGTTTTGATTAATACAATTACTAAATGAAATTGTTAATAATTTGACATATTTCTAATATTATACTTTTCGTTATAATATTTCAACAATTTTGAATATTATTTCTTAAATGATAAATTAATTTTTGATTAACAATTGAAAAAACTCAAATATTATAAATAAAAAAGGAAAGAAACAGATAAAAATATTATCTGTTTCTTTAAACAATTATTAATTAGGTTCTAAACACATTTCTTACTATTTTCTTAGATTCTTTTTCATATACGCCTTTAACTCACGTTTTGAAAACAAATACAGAATAGGAATTGCATAAATCATTTCTCCGGCTATCTTTATGGATTTAGACATAGAAGGTATAAATTCTGCTAAAGCGCCTCCGAACATGCTTGCACCTATAAAAATTAACATTAAAGTTAAAAAACTAAAAATGATATTTATATTTAATTTTAAAGTAGTTTTATAAAACATAAATATTAAGATGAAAGACATCGATACCCCTATTACTATACCCATTCCTATATTAAATGGATTTTTGTTAAATCCCGGCAATAGAAATAAAACTATCTCTAAACACTCTCTAAACACTGTTATAAAACTCATTAAAAATAAACTGAAACCTGTTAACTTCATATCATAATTTTTATCTTTATCCAAAGTAAGATTCTTTTTAGTTTTTCCTACCCACCCTATACTATATAACAACAGGCCTGCGAGGAAAAGCATCATTGACCCTTCAAAAATATTAGCAGCATAGCCCTCAAGAGACTTTGCTGATGCAAATAAGAAGCAACCCGTAATGACACTTACTATAGTTCCACTTATATATCCTGTATATATATACTTAGATAACTCTGTTCTTTCTACCTTTCTTAAAAATACTAACAAAGGAGCTATAACGAGAAGTATTTCAAGACTTTCTCTAAAGGTGATTATCATCGGTGTTAACATTTTATCACCTCCTTTAGTGCTATAATTCATAATATACATCGCTTGTACAAAAGGTTCATTGATTATATTCATATATTAAAATCTTTAGGATAATTTATAATAAATAATCTAATATAAGTGAAGTTTTGTATCATAATGAATTTAATGTTATAATTAGTTTATTGTCATTGAATATATAAAAAAAATAGCAAGTACACTGGTCAGTTATTTTTTGAAGATACCTTAACAAATGACTAAATAAAAAATGTAAAGTGAGAAG
>JAKBFR010000253.1 GCA_021837545.1 Bacillota bacterium
AAAAACCTTATTACGAATAAAATAGGGAATAAAATTTTAAAAAATGATTTGGAAATGGGATTTACTGTATCAAGCAAGGTAACTGATTTACCTGTTGTAGGTACAGAAGCTAAGCTAAGAGAGTTATTAGAAAGTACGGGCTATAATAATTACAATGTTAAATATATGGAAAAGGCTTTGCCGGAAGCGCCCACAGTGGAAAACTCATCAGAAGGAGTAAATTACTCAAACACTAACATCCAAGTAAAGGGTGTTGATGAGGGAGATAATGTTAAAACTGATGGCAAAAATATATATAGGATTAATAAACAAAATGTAGAGATAATTAAAGCCTACCCAGTGGGTGAAATGAAACTACTTAAAACTATAGAATTTAATGATAAAGATAATGTGTTTTATCCAAATGAAATTTATGTAGATACTAAGCATATGGTTGTAATTGGAAGTTGCAATTATAGAGAATCTATACAAAAAATAAAGGACACTGGAGTTGAAACTAGTGAAACACAGGAAGTAATTGATATTAAAGATGCAGCTAGGATATCTTCTCCATTTTTATGGAAAAATACTGTTAGAGTGCTAGTTTATGACATAAGTGATACAAATAATATAAAACAGACAAGAAAAGTAGAAATAGATGGATATACATTAGCTACAAGAAAAATTGGAGATATGTTATATCTAGTATCTAATGAAAGTCTAAAATATTATAGTGAGAATATATCTAATATTACTCCAGGTTATGTTGATAGTGCAGTAGGTGGGGAATATGTAAAAATTGATTGTAAAGATATTCATTATTTAAAAGATTCGGTACAAGCGAATTACTTGATGCTTACAAACGTTAACTTAGAAAGTGAAAAAGACCCTGCAACTATTTACACCTGTCTAGGTGGTGGTGAGGATATATATATGTCTAAGGAAAGTCTATATATATCAGCACAGGACAATAGTAGAAACGTTTATTATAAGTTTATAGATCAGATGAAAGAGAAGAGAGCAGCGACGGATAAAACTAATATATATAAATTTAAACTTAAAGACGGTAAATTTGAGTTTATGGCAACAGGACAAGTAAAGGGAACAGTTTTAAATCAGTTTTCAATGGATGAGAATAATAACTATTTCCGAATTGCAACTACAACTAATTCAACATGGAATGCAAATGGTCAAGAGGGTTCTAAAAATAATGTTTATATTTTAGATAACGAATTAAACCTAAAAGGTAAACTTGAAGATATGGCCATAGGTGAAAAGATTTATTCTGTGAGATTTATTGGAGACAAGGGATACGTAGTTACCTATAAAAATATTGATCCATTATTCATTATTGATTTAAAAGATGTGAGTAACCCAACTATTTTGGGAGAATTAAAAATACCAGGATTTAGTAGCTACCTTCAACCTTATGACGAAAATCATATAATAGGAATAGGTAAGGATACCCAAGAGGTAGATGGCAGAGTCATAGAAAAAGGTGTTAAATTATCTCTGTTTGATGTTACTGATTATAAAAATCCTAAAGAGAAATTTAATACTGTTATTGGAGATGCTGGAACTTATTCAGAAGTTTTGAATAATCACAAAGCTCTATTATTTTCAAAGGATAAAAATATTTTAGCCTTTCCAATTTCTGTTGTGAAAAACCAGGAAGACAATGATAATAAATGGATTTATGGTAAGCAAATATTTCAAGGAGCCTATGTGTACAATCTTGATTTACTAAATGAATTTAAACTTAGAGGCACCATAACTCATCTGTCAACTTTAGACCTTAATAATGAAAGTTATGAAAGTAGCTATGATAGGAATATTGAAAGAATATTATATATAAATGATGTGTTATATACAATTTCTAATGATGTAATTATGGCAAATGATTTTAATGATCTTTCTGTAAAAAACAAAATAATAGAGGGCAAGTAAAAAAAAAGTATATATTACGTAAAATGCATTTTACGTAATATATACTTTTTTTTATCTTATTAAAGCATCCTTTCCTATTCTGCAATATTAACAACTTCAAAACAATATTTTTAGGTATCCACTAAAGTTTTATTTTTGATATGGTACGTTACCACTACTTATAGTAACGATGGCTTTTCTTCTAAAATGCGGTTAAATGATAAAATTCAACGATTGTTATGTTTTAAATATCATAAAATTGACCAAGATAAAAATACACCTTTTGTTTAAAGTAATAAGATTAAATATAGGTTTATTTAAAATAAATACAATGTTCGTCACCATAAAGGTACAAATTTTTAAAAATAATGTTATACTATTGTAAGAAATTATTACGTATGAGAGGAAGAAATGTATGTTACGTGTAGCACAAGAAAAATTAAAGAAGCATTATGGATATGACAGTTTTAGAAAAGGACAAGAAAATGTAATAGAGAGTATTATAAGTGGAAAAGATACTTTTGCTATAATGCCTACAGGTGCAGGAAAATCACTATGTTATCAGATACCGGCTTTAATGCTAGAGGGAGTAACTCTCGTAATATCACCACTTATATCTCTTATGAAGGATCAAGTAGATACCTTAAATAGTGTGGGGATAGCGGCAGCATATATAAATAGCTCATTAAGTACTAATGAAGTTAATGAAAGAATTGATAAGGCTGCAGGTGGGGAGTTTAAGCTTCTTTATGTTGCCCCAGAACGGCTAGAATCGGAAATTTTCTGTAGTCTGTTAAATAGATTAACCATATCGCTTTTAGCAGTGGATGAAGCTCATTGTGTATCTCAATGGGGACATGATTTTAGACCTAGTTATGCAGCAATTTCTAGTTTGATAAGAAAATTACCCGTTAGACCAATTATAGCAGCATTTACTGCTACAGCAACAGAAGAGGTAAAACAAGATGTTATAAAACTGTTGAAATTAAGGGATCCAGATGTTTATGTAACTGGTTTTAATAGAGAAAATTTAAGTTTTTCTGTTGTTCGGGGAGAAAATAAAAGAGATTTTGTGCTAAAATACATTGAAGATAATAAGGATCAAGTAGGTATAATTTATGCA
>JAKBFR010000054.1 GCA_021837545.1 Bacillota bacterium
CTAAGCTTTTCTGAATTGAAAAAATAAAGTATAATAAATAAGTAAAAAAGGATGTGGTAAAATGTCAAATGTAGGTGCATTTTTTGATTTAGATGGAACTTTATACAGAGAAGGATTAATAACAGAAGTATTTAAAAAAATGGTTAAATATGAGATTATAGGGTCAGAAAGATGGTATAATGATGTAAGACCATATTTTATGAAATGGGATAAAAGGCAAGGCGATTATGATAATTACCTTTTAAAGATGATAGATATATATGTAGAATCCATTAAAGGATTGCAAAAATATCAAATGGACTATATAGCACAAAAAGTTGTGGATCAAAAAGGTGATAGAGTTTATACTTTCACGAGAGATAGGATAAAGTGGCATAAAGCGAGTAATCATACTTTGATCATAATATCAGGGTCACCTTCAGAACTTGTAAGCCAAATGGCTAAAAAATATGGATTCACAGATTACATAGGTGCGAAATACACTGTAGATAATGAGGGTGTATATACAGGAGATGTTATTCCAATGTGGGATAGTAAAAGCAAAGCTAAGGCAATAAATGATTTTGTTAAAAAATATGATATAGATTTAAGTGCAAGTTATGCTTATGGAGATACAGCGGGAGATTATACTATGTTTAAAAATGTAAAGTACCCTTATTGTATGAATCCAACTAAAGAACTTTTGCAAAAAGTGCTAAAAGATAGAGAATTAATAAAAAAAGTTAATGTCGTAGTTGAGAGAAAGGATGTAATATATAACTTGGATATTGAAGATATACAATTCTTATAGGAAAGAGTGATACTGTGATTATTCGTGAAAATAGGGTAAAGGTAAAAAATTTTGAGGATGAATTTATGATGAAGTCTCAAGATAGAGAGTATAATCCTGAAGAAATTATCTTCTTTGATCTTGAACATTATGTTTATAAAAAACCCAAATGCATTGGAGTATTTGGTGCATGTGAGTATGACAATAAAAATAATCATATATTGGTTACTCAATATATGATTGAAGATAGAGATGAAGCCATAAATATATTATATCTTGCAAAAGAATATTTTATAAGAATGAAAGAAAAAGGTAAAAAAACAATAGTTACATTTTCAGGCAATAATGATTTTACAGTTATTAATTATCTTTTTAAGGAAAATGGCATAGAGTATAACTTTGGTGAAGAATTTGATTCAATTGATATTCAAAAGGAATATGAAAAAGAGAAAAAGGTATCTACTGGGCTTAAAAAATTAGAAAAGGTATTTGATATTGAAAGAGAAGGCGAAGTTATTAGTGGATCAAATTTAGCTAAAACTTTTCATAAAGTTATGAAGGATAAAAGTTATTTTAAAAGGATGCCAGAAGAAAAAATAGAAAAGATACTACTTTATAATGAGCAAGATGTTATAAATTTATTATATATATATATTAACTGGAAGAAATATATTTTTGAAGATTCTATAGAAGATATTATAGAAGATGAAATCGCTCTGAAAAATATAGATGATTCAGAAGATTATAATATGAATGAAGATGAATTAAATACTGATTTGTAAATTAAAAACATAGTAATCACTACTTTCTTTTTAATTTACAACTTTCGGTAATTTAAATAAATTTATCTTTATTTTTTCTTTATATTAGATTAAAATTATTATAAGTAAAAATAACAATATAGTTTAAGAGAGAATATTATTCTGAGTAATATACTCTTTTCTTAATTAAAATACATTTATAAGTGAGGTAATACTATGTCAAACGAAATTAATTCGTCTAATTTTATAAGAAATATCGTCATAGAGGATTTAGAACAAGGTAAACATAAGGAAATAATTACTCGTTTCCCACCAGAACCTAACGGCTACTTACATATAGGTCACGCTAAATCTATTCTTTTAAATTTTGGTTTAGCAGATGAGTTTAAAGGAAAGACTCATTTGAGATTTGATGATACTAACCCTGTTAAAGAGGACACGGAATATGTTGAATCAATTAAGGAAGATGTAAAATGGCTTGGTGGAAATTGGGATGAACTTTTCTTTGCGTCTAATTATTTTGATGAAATGTATAATAGAGCCATTCTACTAATAAAAAAAGGTGAAGCTTATGTTTGTGATTTAACAGCTGAAGAAGCTAAAGAGTATAGAGGAACATTAACTAAGCCTGGCACCGAAAGTCCTTACAGAAATAGATCTGTGGAAGAAAACTTGGATTTATTTGAAAGAATGAAAAATGGAGAATTTGCTGATGGTGAAAAGGTTCTTAGAGCTAAAATAGATATGGCTTCAGCAAATATAAATATGAGAGATCCTATTATATACAGAATATCTCATTCTACTCACCATAATACTGGTGACAAATGGTGCATATATCCTATGTATGACTTCGCTCATCCATTGGAAGATGCTATTGAACATATAACTCACTCTATTTGTACTTTAGAATTTGAAGATCATAGACCACTTTACGATTGGGTTGTAAGCGAATGCGAAATGGAATCTACTCCAAGGCAAATAGAATTTGCCAGATTAAATATGACTAATACGGTTATGAGTAAGAGAAAACTTAAACAACTAGTTGATGAAAAAGTAGTTGATGGATGGGATGACCCTAGAATGCCAACTATTTGTGGACTTAGAAGAAAAGGTTGCACTCCTGAAGCGCTTCGAAATTTCTGCACAGCTATTGGAGTTGCTAAAGCTAATTCTATAGTTGACTCACAAATGTTAGATTACTTTGTAAGAGAAGATTTACAACTTAAAGCACCACTAGCTATGGCTGTATTAAATCCGCTAAAACTTGTAATAACTAATTACCCTGAAAATGAAACAGAAATGCTTGAAATAGAAAATAATTCTAAAGATGAAGCACAAGGTACAAGATTCGTTCCATTCTCTAGAGAAATATATATTGAAAGAGAAGACTTTATGGAAATTCCTGCTAAGAAATACTTTAGACTATTTCCTGGTAACGAAGTTAGACTAAAGGGAGCATATTTTGTTAAATGTAATGAAATAATTAAAGATGAAAATGGTATGGTTACAGAAATTCACTGTACTTATGATCCAGAAACTAAGAGTGGTTCTGGCTTCACTGGTAGAAAAGTTAAGGCAACTATCCATTGGGTAGATGTAAAATCTTGCGTTTCTGCTGAATTTAGATTATATGAACCATTAATATTAGATGATATTGAAGAAAACGAAGGTAAAAATTTCTTAGAACAAATAAATCCAAATTCAATGGAAATATTACAAGGTTTCATTGAACCAACAGCAATTAAAGATGCTAAACCTCAAGATAAATTCCAAATGGTTAGAAATGGATTCTTTACTGTAGATACTAAATATACTACTGCTGATAAATTAGTATTTAATAGAATAGTGTCATTGAAATCATCATTTAAGTTGAGCTAATTTAGGCTTAGGCAAACTTAGTTTATAGAAAACATTCAAAAAAGGATAATTTTTTGCTAATGCAAAGGAGTATCCTTTTTTTTGCTAGTACAGAAGTATGACTTAATATGACATGCTACTCTTTTTTCTAGTACAATGAATAAATTTTATATCAAAAGACAACCTATATATGTTGCAATTATCAATGTTCAATACTCAATGCTCAATTATAACTAGAATTATTATATGATTTTTGAAATTGACAATGAATAATTATTTTTACGACATATATAGTACATAGATATAATAATTTAAAGAAATGTACATGGAGGACAAAATGAATAGAATAAAAAAAATACTATCACTTATTATAATTTCTATATTACTATCCCATAGCGTTAAAACTAATGTATATGCTGTTCAAAATATCTACACTCAAAATCCAGTTAATGTAGGAGTATTCTTACATAATTTTAATGACCAATTTATTTCTAATGTTAAGAAAAACTTAGAAGATATTCAAAAGGAAAATGAAAACAAAGTTAGATTTACTTTTTTTGATGCGAAAGATAATCAACTTAGTCAAAATGAAAGTATTGATCAAGCAATTAATAAAAAAATTGATCTTTTAATAATAAATTTAGTCAATAGAAATAAGGATCAAATTGAAGGTGTTATTGATAGAGTTATTAAAAGAAATATTCCATTAATCATATATGGATCTTCAAATAAAGAAATCACAGATTTTATTAGAACTTATAATAGAGCTATTGTTATAGGTGGGGATAACAAGCAGTCTGGCTTTCTACAAGGAAAAATTCTTGCTAATGTATGGAATGCTAATAAAAAAAATTTTGATAGAAATAAAGATGATATAATGCAGTATGTTCTGTTCCAAGGTACATATGATAGCTTAGCAGCAATTGAAAGAACTAAATATTCTATTCAAACAATTAATGAGGCTGGAATAAAAACTGAGCAACTTTCATCAGTAGTTTGTAATTGGGATGAAGAATGTACAAAAATCGCTATGGAATCAATGTTTTTAGTTAATGGTAATAAAATCGAAGCTATACTTTCTAATAATGATGCCATGGCAATAGGTGCTATTAAAGCCCTACAAAAATATGGCTTTAATAAAGGTGGAGGCTCAAAATATATTCCAATTGTTGGCGTTGATGGCTTACCGGAGGCTAAGGAATTTATTAATCAAGGAATTATGACGGGTACTGTTGTGCAAGATCCTAGTGAACATGCAAAAGCCATTTATACAATCGGAATGAATATGATCTCTGGTACTACTCCTCTTAATGGTACAAATTATAAATTTGATGAAACAGGAATTACAGTTAGACTCTCTCTGCAAGAATATGTTAAATAATTATAAAAATAAGAATGGTTTAATCATTACAGTTAAACCATTCTTATTTTTAATAGTTTGTGAATATACCTTGATATTTAAAGGTTAGAGTTTTTACAGACTAAATAGAAATTTGACTTTCGTGTTTTTCAAAGAAGTCCACACGTGGTCCTAAATATTTTATTTTATGCATAGCTGAATATTCAGTCTTTTTCATTAAACTCACCCCTGATATTTATTTTACCTATAATTTATATAAATATACGCACCACGTTTTAATTGCACTTGTATATTGTCACATCGTAGGTTGGTTTAACAACTCAGTTTATACATACGCAAAAAAAAGAAAAAACCAGTTAGTGTGAATTAATCACCCTAACTGGCTTTGATTATTAAGTCTGTATTATAGATAAACAGGTACAAAGTTGTACTTATTCATCAATTAAATTGGTAATTTAAAAGTACTAATTGTCAATGTTCAATGCTCAATTTTCAATTGTTAACCATTGAGCATTGATAATTGAATATTGATAATTAATCACCAAGTATAAGTATGATTTACAATGTGGGTATCTATACAACTCTCTTATATAAATAAATTGATTATAATTGAATTTATTTATAGATTTAAAAATTTATCAAATCTGCTTATAGTATTTTCTTTACCTATAATTTGCATAATTGTATAAATATCAGGTGAATTAGTTCTATGAGTTAAGGCAGCTCTAACTGCTCCTGCAACATCAGAAATCATACCTTTATATTGATCTGGATTTGCTTTGAAGTCTTTTCTATTAGCACAGTATCCAAGTTTAAGTCCGATCTCCTTTAAATCATCAAACCAAGCTTCTTGATTTCCTACATTAAAGTTAAATTCATTTTTATAAACTTCTACTACAGCCTTAGCAGCTTCTAATGTAACTCCTTTTGGTAGTTCTATTTGTTCTACTGTTTCTTTATCAAATAATTCATCAAAGAAATAGAATACCTTATCTTTTACTTCATCCCATTTAGCAAAGTCTTTTCTTGGCTTTGGACTTTCTTTATCTATATTAAACATTTCTTTTGCCATAGTTTCATTTTCTGTAACTAATCTACACATTTCTGCATCAAACTCTTTAGCCCAAGCTACATAACTATCATAAACATCAGTAGCTTTCATAGCAGCTATACGATCTTTAGATACATCATTTAATTTAACTAAATCAAATAATGCTCCACTTTTACCCATTTTTTCTAAATGAACTTCAAACTCATGATAATCAGCTTTAGGATTTTCAGCTCTCCATTCTTCAAAAGTAGAGTTAACTATATTAAGTAAATATTCAATTACTGTTATAGTTGGGAATCCAACTTCCTTATAGTAAGAAACAGCAGCTTCTGGATCTTTTCTCTTTGAAAGCTTTCTCTTTGATCCACCATCTTGCTTCATTATTGTTGGGATATGAGCATATCTTGGAGCTTCAAAGCCTAAAACTTCAAATAATTGAACATGTATAGGAAGTGATGATAGCCATTCTTCTCCTCTTATTACATCTGTAGTTCTCATTAAGAAATCATCTATTGCATGAGCAAAGTGATATGTAGGAAGTCCATCTCCTTTAATAAGTACTATATCTTGATTGTTTTCTGGGAATGATATATCACCCTTTATTAAGTCGTGGAATTCAACTCTAGTTTCAGGGCTACCTGGAGATTTTAATCTTATTATATATTGTTCTCCATTTTCAAGTCTCTTTATAGCTTCTTCTTCAGTTATATTTCTAAACTTAGCATATTCTCCATAGTAACCTGGAGTTATTTTATTAGCTATTTGCTTTTCTCGGAGCTCTGCTAATTCTTCTGGAGTACAGAAACATGGATAAGCTAAACCTTTTATAAGCAAATTTTTAGCAAAAGTATTGTATATATGCGCTCTTTGGCTTTGTCTATATGGACCATATTCACCTTTAGAAGTTTCTTGGCCTGTCATACCTTCATTAAAATCCATACCAAAGTTATGCATAGTTGCTACAGTATCATCTATTGCACCCTCAACTTCTCTCTTTTGGTCAGTATCTTCTATTCTTAAATAAAAGACTCCGTCTGTTTGATTTGCTAATCGCTCATTTATTAATGCAGCAAAAATTCCACCTATATGTTGGAATCCAGTTGGGCTTGGTGCATATCTTGTAACTTTTGCACCTTCTTTAAGGTTTCTCTTTGGATATTTTTCGATATAATATTCAGTTGTATGTTCTACATTTCCAAATATTATATTTGCAAATTTTTCAAAATTCATTATGTATTTCTCTCCTTTTAAATATATCCTGTACAAGGTATTATAAGCCCCTTGTCATGGCAATTTATATAAATTACACATAAATAAATGTATAATAAATTTAAACTATTTAATAATCGTAAATAATTCATGCTTTAAAAAGTTACATATAAATGTATTTTTAATTATATTGATATGCTCTAATAATTAGCATTCTTTAGCTTTTGCTAACAAAGCAAGTTTATTTATAGTTTTCCAATTACGTACAGTCACTGGCACCTCTAACCTATGAAGATTGCTACCAAGTTTGGAATTTCTTATACTATTGTAAAATAAAAGAAAGACTTCCTGTCCTATGATTTTATATCCGTCAGTTTCATTTCTGTAAGCATCCAATTTTTCAATTCTTTCTTGCAAAGGAATATTACCTAATATAGCTACATATAAGCTCTCGGATTTGGATGATGACTCTGCTTCTAATATTTCTTTTTCAGAAAATGGGCAATTCCTAACAATCTGTTCAAATTCTTGACTTGTTCTTAAAATGACTGTAACTGAAAATCCAAAAACATTCTTAATCTCACGTTCAATTTTATTTAATAGCATCTCTTTTTCATCACTTGATTTGAATAAAACATTACCACTCTGGATATAAGTTTGAACTTCAATTAATCCAATAGATTCAAATACTCTTTTTAAATCATTCATCTTAATGATATTTTTACCACCTACGTTAATACCTCTTAACAGTGCTATATAAACTGTCATAAAATAACCTCTCTTTTACTAATCATTTTGACGAATATAAAAAGCCCCTCGTCCTAAAATATCCTTAGGACGAAAGGCTGACTTCCGCGTTACCACCTAAATTAATTAATCTAGACATACTCACTTTATATATTAATATGTCTTAAATTAATTCACTTAATTATCTATAAGGGAATAACCCCACAAATATACTACATCTCACGACTTTCTATTTATTGCTCCAAAGCTTCCTTCAATAGCTTTAAATTCTAGGATTACACTATCCCTAGATCTCTTAAAATTAAAATACTATTTACTCTTCTTTTTCAACACACTTACTACTGTTTTAAATTATAGTGTTTACAAAACACAAATCAATTATACATTTTGGAAATAATAATGTAAAGATAATTTATTTTTTAGTTAGATTAGAACCGTCAGAAGCAATTACTACTGTACCATCTTTATCGGTTCTATATATTTTCACTTTATTTTGAGTCAAACGCTTAATCGTATCATCATTTGGATGATTATATGTATTATCTTTTCCAACAGAAATTACCCCGATTGATGGATTCACTTTATTAATAAAGTCCATACTAGTAGAGGTTGATGAACCATGATGACCAACTTTAAGGACATCAGCACTAATATCTTCATTTGTAGAAATTATTTCTTTCTCTACATCCTTTTCAGCATCACCTGTAAATAGAAAAGAAGTTTTTCCATACTCAATTTTTATAACAGGTGAGTAATTGTTCAAATTTTCATAATAATCTTCCGTCGGGGAAAATACTGTAACTTTAGTATTTTCGCCTAAATCAATAGTATCTGTTCCTTTCTTTAGCACATTAATTTTTAAGCTCTTAGCTTTTAAGGCTTCTACCATTTTTTCAAATGTCTTTGTTGTAGATTCAACCTTTGGTGCATAAAAAGCTGAAATATTATAATTATTTATTACATCAGCCATGTTACCAATATGATCTTCGTGAGGATGAGTTGCAATTACATAATCAAATTTATTGATATTCAAAGATGATAAATATTTTAATAATTTATTTTTATCAGATTTAGGGCCAGCATCTATTAAAAGATTTTTATTGTTTACTTGAACAAGAATAGAATCTCCTTGACCTACATCAATGTAATGCACATAAATATTTTTAGGCTGATTATTATTAGAATTTTTAGTGAAATCTAATGAAATAAAGCGATTTGCTATTAAAATTGAAATAAGTATAACTAGCATAAATAAAAATAAGTATTTCTTTTTCTGTAAGTAATTTTTATACATAAATATAGTCTCCTTTTTGACATTCCTGTATAATAGTTTAACATTACAAATAAATAAAATAAAGGAATAATATACATAGAAACTATAGTATATTTATTTATATGTCACTTAATTTATAAATTTATAGTAAGCTAAAAATTTATCAAAGAATAATGGGAATTTGTTATAGTATTAGAAATAAAATTTATATTGAAAAATATATAGTTAAATAAAAAATGCTAATCATAGTTAGGTAATAAAAGATATTGACTAATGAAAAAGAGTAGGTTATAATCAACTTAATAAATAACTTTTAAAAAGTATTTTATTATATGAAAGGGAGATGGAAAAATGGGAAAATATTTTGAGAATGTACCAAAAGTAAATTATGAGGGAATTGATTCAACCAATATGTATTCGTTTAAATACTATAATCCAGAAGAGATGATTGCAGGAAAATCAATGAAGGAACATTTAAGATTTGCTATGTCATATTGGCATACTTTATGTGCAACTGGTAATGATCCGTTTGGATCTGCTACTATGAACAGACCATGGAGTAATGAAGATGAAATGCAAGAGGCGAGAAATAAAGTTGAGGCAGCATTTGAATTTATGAGTAAATTACAAATTCCATACTTTTGTTTTCATGATATAGATATTGCACCAGAAGGAAAAAATATAGAAGAAAGTAATAAAAATCTTGACGAAATAGCTTATTTAATTAAAGAAAAAATGAATGAAACAGGAATTAAGTTATTATGGGGAACAACTAACTTGTTCAGTAATCCAAGATTCGTTCATGGTGCTTCTACTTCTTGTAATGCAGATATATTTGCATATTCGGCAGCAAAAGTTAAAAAAGTTTTAGAAATAACAAAAGAATTAGGCGGAGAAAATGTTGTGTTTTGGGGTGGAAGAGAAGGCTATGAGACTTTATTAAATACTAATATGGAGCTAGAATTAGATAATTTTGCGAGATTTTTGCAAATGGCTGTAGATTATAAAAATAAGATTGGATTTGAAGGACAATTTTTAATTGAACCAAAACCAATGGAACCAACTAAACATCAATATGATACAGATGTATCAACTGTTTTAGCATTTTTAAGAAAATATAATTTAGATAAAGATTTTAAAATGAATATCGAAGCTAACCATGCAACTTTAGCAGGGCATACTTTTGAACACGAGTTACATGTAGCTAGAATAAATGGAGTACTAGGTAGTGTTGATGCAAATCAAGGAGATCCAAATTTGGGCTGGGATACAGATCAATTTCCAACAGATATATATAATGCAACATATGCTATGTATGAAATTTTAAAGAATGGTGGTTTGCATAGTGGAGGATTAAATTTTGATTCAAAAGTTAGAAGAGCATCATTTGAAACAGAAGATTTAGCACTTGGATATATTTCGGGAATGGATACTTTTGCTATTGGATTAAAGGTAGCTAGTAAATTATTAGAAGATAAAATATTAGAGAGTTTTGTGGAAGATAGATATTCAAGTTATAAAAGCGCTATTGGTAAGAAAATAGTTAATAATGAAGTTGGCTTTGAAGAATTAGAGAAATATGCACTTACATTAACTGAAATTAAAAATGAATCAGGAAGACAAGAATATTTGGAAAGTATAGTTAATAATTATATTATGAAATCAAATATTAAATAGATAAATTTCATGAATTATTTATTGGAAAAATAAACCATGTAACAATAAGCGAAAGCTTTTCAAATTAAGAAATTAGAAAATATAAATTGATACCTATAGACTAGACATATGAAAAAAATGTTTAGTTTATAGGTATTTTTATTAATATATATAAAGATAAGCTATGTGTATTAAATACGAACAAAGTAGTGAAAAACTAATATAATATTCATATAATTCCTTGGCAGTGCTTATATTAGTATAATAAGGGTTAAAATGGATACATTGATTTTAAATGATAATTTAATTACAAATATTTTATAATACTTATTTATAATTACTTATATAACATGCAATAAATGCAAAAAAATGAGATTGAATATTGCAAAAAGTATGGTATAATTAATTCAATGTGTGCAATTTGAAAAAAAAATGCAATATTACAGTTTGTAAAGATTCATATAGGGGGTAAGGAAATGAAAAAAGAATTTTCAATGAGCAATGACAAAGTGATGATAAATTTTACGGCGAAGTACTGTAATAGTTTTGAGTCTATATTAGAAAGTGATGGATTTAGACGAATTTTAGAAGTTTATTTAAGAAGGGCTAAAAAGAGAAATTCAATATCATATAGATATTTAAATGAAGCGTTAGATACAGAGAGTCTTATAGATATTAGAAGAGATTTAACAATGCTCATAAAATATTTAACAGTTATGAGTGTAGAAGAAATTGTAGAAATTAGTGTAGCATATTCAACATTATTAGAAGATAGAGATAAATTTATAGCATTTATAGAAGATTTATATTTATTTTGGAGAAAACTTGAAAGATACGCTATAGTTCATAGATATAAAGTTCAAGAAGGACTTGCAGCTGTTAGTTTTACAGAGGCAAATGCTAATTTCTCTACATTGATTTTAAAGTTATATAGAAAAATTGAAATGCATGTAGCAGGATATCAACCAAAAGTATACAGACAAATACCAGCAGGTGGAAATGCATGTATTATGATTCATGAAATGGAATGGGTTAGACCAAAGGGGTATGAAGTATTAGATGAAGTTCCATTTATAGACCATATTCTTTTAGAAACACCGTTTATTACTTACCCTAAGAAAAATACCAGAGATGGTATGTTTACAGAGATAAAATATAATCCTTTAAAATATGCTCAAATAAATAAGGAACATTGGTTCTGCTATCCAGCTAAAATAGGCGGATTACTTACTTTCATTTATTTTCATAGAGATTTTATGGAACATGGAATAAGTTTATGTAATTTATTTGAAATGGCAAGAAGCGAAGAGACAAGAGGTAGAAAACCAGATATAGTTTATGTATTTGGAGCTAAAGATGATGGAGAAGAACTCAAAACAGTATTTTATGATGATTCTGAAAATGATATAATGCTTGGATATGTAAGTCATTCAGAAAAAATCGATTATTTTGGTTATATAAAGAAAATGACTCTAACACTCTATAATTTAATTATGATAAAAAGAGGTTTCTTACCAATACATGGATCAATGGTAAATATTATTCTTAAAAGTGGAGACGAGGCTAATGTTGTTATTATGGGGGATAGTGGGGCAGGAAAGTCTGAAAGCTTAGAAGCCTTTAGAAGTTTAAGTGAAGATTATATTTCGGATATGACAATTATATTTGATGATATGGGTACATTTAAATTAGAAGATGGTGTTATTAATGGGTATGGAACTGAGATCGGTGCTTTTGTTAGATTAGATGATTTAGATCAAGGATATGCATTTAAAGAAATGGATAGAAGTATATTCATGAACCCAGATAAGATTAATGCAAGATTAGTTGTGCCAGTAGCATCATATAAAGAAATATCTAAAGGACATCCAATAGATTTCTTTTTCTATGCTAATAACTATGAAGGTGTTGAAGAGAGAGGAAAATATTTGAATTATTTTGGAAATGCAGAAGAAGCAATAAAGGTATTTAAATCAGGTGCCAGAATGGCTAAAGGAACTACTACTGAAACAGGACTCGTAGAATCGTTTTTTGCAAATCCATTTGGACCAGCTCAAAAACAAGCTGAAACTAATATTCTCATTGAGAAATATTTTAAAACTATGTTTGAAAAAGGACAAGTTAAAGTTGGACAAATTAGAACGTGTTTAGGTGTAAGTGGCCAAGAAAAAGATGGCCCAAGGAATGCAGCCATAGAATTGTTTGATGAAATAAAGAAAATGAAATAAACGTTAGACATATGAAAGGAAATGATAAGTCAGATATAATAGCATGCTAATTTAGTATTTTTTTAATATACTTAAAAAAATGATTAAGGTTATTTACCTTAATCATTTTTTAACTTATTTTTCAAAGTTTTAAATATATGGGTTAATGATTTGTTTGAAAGAGTGTATTTTAAGTTTTTATTATTTAAATTAAATTTAAATTTCCCAAGAAGAGATTCAAAAGTTCTAATTGTATAAATAGCTTTCTCCCTTGTAGAATTTAATAATACGCTAGGCTTCTCCAATAAAAAATTAACTGGTACAAATTGAAATGTATAAACCATTTTATCAAATTGCATTAAGGAAGCTAGAGTAAAACAAAAATCAAAAATAAAATAAATAACAATTATAGAGAGTAAGATATCACCCAATAGTGAAGGAATGTTCATAACTACATTATTAACAATAGGATGTATTATTCTAATTATAATAACTTCACCAACACCCCACATTAATGAATAAAGCAAGCAAACTCGGCCATGTATATTAAATGGATCATCAGTATAATCCCACCATTTAGTTTTAAAAGATTTTTCTAATATAAATCCTGTAAAATATTCTAAAACTGAAGTGAATATAACTGCTAAGAAAAATAGTATAAATATATTATTCTTATAGGCATCCAGAAATACTACAAGAGATACTGCTCCAAAGCCATATATTGGACAAAAAGGCCCGTATAAAAAGCCTCTATTAACAAATTTATGTTCATTTTTAAAATAATATAAAACTTCAACACACCAACCAGCAAAAGAATAAAATGCAAAGAAATATATTAAATTATAATAATTAAAGTTTAACATTGCACGCAAATATATATCTACCTCCTAATAAAAATATTTGATAATTAGAATTTATTATATTATATATCAAAATACAATATAATAATATTAATTTTACATTAAAAATTTCTTAGGACATAGTATTAAGAAATTTCATAAAAATACATCCCATTATATATAGTATGTATAATGGGATGTATTTTTATTCTATAACTTAATAATTTCTTTATAAAGAAATATTTCTATCTATAGGTTGAGATAAAGAAACAAAGGTATCAGTTCGTTGTATTCCATCGATATTATTTATCTTATTAAGTAATACATCTTGCAAATCTGAAATGTTAGTACAAACTATTTTTGCGAACATAGAGTAGTTTCCTGTAGTTAAATGTAATTCCACAACTTCATTTATATGTGACATTTTATCAAATACAGTATTAAATGAAGAAGTTTTATCAACATATATTCCAACAAAACAACATACATCATATCCTAATTTAGGAAGATTTAAAAGTATTCTAGAACCTTTTATAATCCCCAAATCCTCCATTTTTTTCATTCTAACATGAATAGTACCACCACTAACATGACATATTCTTGCAATTTCTAAATAAGGTGTTCTACAATCTTTTATTAATAAGTCCAATATTTGTAAGTCTAATTCATCTAAATGGTTATTTGAAACTAAAGTCATTATATCACCTCACATTATTCTTATAACATACTTTTTTTATTTTATCAAAGATATAGGAAAAATTAAAGAT
>JAKBFR010000254.1 GCA_021837545.1 Bacillota bacterium
AAGAAAATGGAAGCATTATACAGATAGGTAAATGGGTGATTATTAATGCCTGCAAGTATGCAAAGTCTATTTATGACAGTGGTTTTACCAATTTTTATATATCAGTAAATGTTTCTACACTTCAGCTCTTGCAGAAGGATTTTACAGATTTTGTTTTAAGTACTCTCAAAAACACAGGACTTTCTCCGGAATTACTATTAATTGAAATTACAGAGACTGTCTTAATGGAATCTATGGATATAGTAATTGAGAAATTAAAAATACTAAAAAGTAATAATATTAAAATAGCTTTAGATGATTTTGGATGTGGATACTCTTCTCTTACATATTTAAAAATGCTACCAATAAATACGGTAAAAATAGATAAGTCATTTATTAATGATATAAAGTCGGAAGATGATGTAAAAAGCATGACAGGAACTATAATTCTTCTAGCTAAACAGTTAGGATTAAGTGTTATAGGTGAGGGAGTGGAAACAAAGGAACAACTAAATTATTTAAAAAAGCATGGATGCGATATGTTTCAAGGTTATCTTGTAAGCAAACCTGTTCCAGAAGTTGAAATAACTAAGCTACTGCGAGAAAGCTTAGTTAGCTGAAAAACAGAAATAGCGTTCATATTTATAGTTAATACTATGAATAATGAAAAAAATTCTTGAGATACCTTTAAATTGCAAAGATATTAGGATATAATATGTAGACATACAATTGAAAAAATATTTATTAAATGAATAATAAGGAGTATACTATGAGAAAAATTTATAAGGACCCAAAAGAATTAGCTATATGTTTAAAGGATTTAGTAGATTTTTATCTAGATGATGTTATGACATATGAAAAGCTAAAAGAGAAGATAACTATCTTAATTAATGCAAATGAGGATAGAATTTATAAGGATGGTAATATATCTTTAAAAATATCTAATGTATTAGGTAGTTCTAGAGTAGATATTATTAATAAGATATTTTCAGAAATACAAAGCTAACCTTATATATAGGGAATTGATAGATATAAAATCAGACAAAAAAATAGGATATACGTTTGTTTTAATTGAAGTCTTTTTATATAGTTTATGAGATTATAAACACAACAAATGATAACCGTGCACTAGAGATACAGTGCGCGGTTTTTTAACTAATGTAATGTATGAAATAAAAGCGAACCAACTGTTTAATATGTTAATAAATTACTTGTATATATCTTTAGAAAATTATATAATGTTTTAATAGTAAAAAATGCTTAAATAGTAAGGAGTGGTATAATGGCTAAAAATAAACCGGTTTTTCCATCAAATAACAACAAGTCTGCAAATGGACAGGGATCAAAAGGTGATAATAAAACTCCTGCACCTACACCAAAGAAAACTATAAGAGGCAACTCTAGGGGACAATAAATATAAGTAAAGATATATAATGGTATTAAAAAAACATAAAGTATACGATAACATTTTATAATTATCTCATATTCTTTGTGTAATTTGAACAGGACTGTTTGATTTAAAAAGGGGAGCAAGTAACTGACTATAAGTTACTTGCTCCCCTTTTTATTGCAGTATCGAAGATGATTATTTAATCATTAGTCCTAATTATTCTTGTTTGCCAGCCACCTCTTCTGTAAAGATAATAACCATACAAACAAACAATCAAATTACTGGAGCTCATGGAAAACCATATTCCCGTTGAGCCAATGGTAGTAAAATATTTAAAAAGCAATATCATAGGAAGCCTTACAAACCATAGCCTACCTATCTCCATACTCATGGAGTACTTTGTATGCCCGGAACCTTGAAATATTCCTTGAAAAATACTAAATATGCCCATTAGTGGCATTGAAAAAGAAATATATATTAAATAAGTAATTGCCTCAGATATAACTTTCGAATCATCCTTAGAGCGCATAAAAAAATCAATTACTGGCTTATCTTGCCAAATTAGCACAATACATCCCACAATTGAAATGCTTATTGTAAGTTTTAATGCCTTAACAAAAGCTTCTTTAACACGATCTAACTTATCTGAACCAAGGTTTTGTCCCACAATAGCTGTTAGTGAAGCACCTATTCCCATAGCTGGTTGCATAATAAGTGAAGTGATTCTATTCACCATACCAAAGGCGGCGAGGGTTGTAGTTCCATAGGATACAATAAATCCATTAAGGATTATAAAACCAAGAGCTGAACCAGTTTGACCAATAGCAGAAGGAATGGCAACCTTAAATAGTTTATTTAATATATTCCTATCAAATCTAAAATTTTTAAAGTTTGGCTTTATTTTTGAAGTGGACTTATGAAGTATGTATAATCCAGCACTTGCAAGGAGAGCTTTTGATATAAGGGTGGCTACCGGTGCTCCTGCAATTCCCATATTAAATTTAAAAATCAAAATAGGATCTAAAATAGCATTTATAATAACACTTATAGAACTTAGTATAGTAGGTGTTAGCGTGTTTCCTTGTGAGCTCATAATTGCATTAAAGCAGAAAAATAAAAATGTAAAGGGCATATCTAAAAAGGTTATTCTTAAGAAAATTTCACTATAATGTGCTAAATCTCCATTAGCTCCCATAAGATTTATTATTACTGGACTAATTAAATAGCCTACAAAGGAAAAACAAATAGCACACACAACTGCTATTGCAATAAGCTGAGAAGCATATTGAGAAGCTTTGTCGTATTTTGATGCTCCAATAAATTGAGATAAAATTGATGTTCCTGCAATAAACAAGCCAATTCCTATAGAAATAAATAGAAACATAACTGGCCAAACAAAAGATATTGCTGCAAATTGTATTGAACCTAGTTTACTTACCCAAATTCCATCAATTAAACTATATAGAGTCTGAATTAAATTACTAAGCATTATTGGCGCTGCCAAGGTTATTATTACTTTGTACATTGATCCTTCTAGTATAAGATTCTTCCGTTCCTTTATATTCATAAATCATCCCCCAAATTCATATGAAGTAGTGTAGTGTTACAACATTATCCATTATATCACTTTTAAAATTAAGTAA
>JAKBFR010000255.1 GCA_021837545.1 Bacillota bacterium
GGTATATGAAGATAAAGAGAGTAAACCTGCTCTAAATGATATTTTGGAAGATTCCCCTAGTGGGAAAGCTTTAAGCAAAGATAAAACAGATGCTTTGCTTTTTGAAAAAATGATAAAGCATGATATGCCTTTAACTAAAGGTAATATAATTGATATAAAAAATCTAGTTGATTTTAGGGAGAAAATATCTTTAGATGGGGATAAAGAGGAAATTTTTATTGCTAGATATCTTAATAGTAGAAATATTGCCCCTAATAGTGAAAAGGCAAATGAAGTAACAAAAATTTTAAAAAGTTTTTTTGATGCTTTAAAGAGTTTAGATGTTGATGAGATATTATTATTTAAAGAAAATAATATAGAGCTTACTAAAGGAAATCTGGAGAGTTTTATAAAGCTATTTAAAGGTGAGTCAGCTGTATATAACAATCTAAAGGATATTAATAATTATCTTTTAAATAGTGATATAACTGAAACTATACCGAAGGAGGTTGAGCCTTCTGGCATTAGTAAAAATCAGAATACCTTTATGGAAATAGATGAAAATAGTAATGCTATGCACCTCAGAAATTTTCAATCTAAGGGTGAATCTATGGAAGAAGCTTTCGCCAGCATTGAGCCTAAAAATATTACTAACGAAATAAAATCAGATAAGTTATTAAATAATAATAGAGCAATAGTGGATAAAACTCAAAATTCAGATAACCCTATTGATAATAAGAATTTAAAAGAAGTAGTTAATTTAATAAATAAAGAGTTAAAGAATTTAGATATTAATCATAGAGTTTTAAATTCTACTATTAAAAATTTAAAGGCAGAAGATGCTAGTTTTAATAGTGGCACAATAAAAACTTTGGTGGACAAAATTTTTAAGGCAGAGCAACTATCATTAAGTGCTGATAGTTATATTAAATTAATAGATAATTTGGAGGAAAAATTAAATATAACACAGTTTGAACCTAGTGCTAAGAATTTAGAACCTATAAAGCAAAATGAAACACTCCTTTTAAATAAAGAACAGAAGGCTGGAGTTAATGAAGGGGAAGCAGGTAGTAAGAACGCTATAAACACTAAAACTAATGGATATGGTAAAAATAATTCACTTAACGAAATCGTAAATATGATAAAAAAAGAATTAAATATTTCAGAGATAGACAAGGTAACTATAAATAATGCTGCAAGCAAGACAGAAAAGATAACTACAGATGTTCTCATTAAAGAGCAAATTAAATTAAAGACTGATGAGATTAAAGGTATAGTTAAAGATGTTATGGAAAATAAGCTTAATCTAAAACCAGAGGCTTATGAGAAGGTTATGAATGTATTTGAGCAAAAGCTTAATGATATAAAAATGTTTAATTCTATTTCGGAGCAATATTATTATTTGGATCTTCCTATAAATGTTAAAGAAAATGAATATCAATGTAAACTAATTATTAAAGATGATAGAAAAAAAGGTAAAAAGATTGATAGCAAGAATGTAAAAATTGCTACTAGTGTTAAAACCATAAATATGGGAACGGTTGACGCATATATTAAAATTAACAATAACAATATGAATATTGACATTAATTGTGATAAATTTTGGGTTAAAGTTTTGGATCTTGGTAAAGAAAAGTTAATTAAGGATTTATCTAGTTTGAATTATAGGGTTAGCATAGATGTTAATAAAAAAGCTAATGATTTTACACTATCTAATTGCAGAGAATTTTTTGATGATAGAAGTTTTAATACAATCAATATAAAGGTATAATAGTATCAAAGCATTTTAAATAATTAACTAGTATTGATGCTAGTAAATTTTATTTTAGGTGCCCAAGGTTATAACTATGAACACTAACGAGGTGTGCTAAAATGAAAAAGATAAAAAAAGCTGCTGCAATAAAATATGAACAAGGATATGATGTACCTATAGTAACTGCAGCTGGAATGGGGTATATTGCAGATAAAATTCTTCAGACGGCTGAAGAGAGTAAGGTGACCATAGTAGAAAATGAGGAATTAGCTAATTTACTATCCAATGTTGATATAGGGTCAGAAATACCCATGGAATTATACGATGCAATAGCAAAGGTTATTGCTTATGTAATGGATATAGATGAATTAATGGAAAAAAGTTAATCAAGTAATAAAGGAGGTATATTATGGCGTTATGGGCAATATCTGATCTTCATTTAGCTATAAACTCAGATAAACCCATGGATATATTTGGAGATAAATGGAGTAACCATCATGAGAAAATAAAAGAAAATTGGCTTAGTAAAGTTTCCCCCGAGGATACTGTACTAATTGCAGGGGATATTTCATGGTCAATGAATATTGATGAGGGCAGTTCGGATTTAGAATGGATTCATAAACTTCCAGGTAAAAAAATACTTATTAAAGGAAATCATGACTACTGGTGGAGTAGCATAACAAAGCTCAATTCTCTTTATGAAGATATGGATTTTATACAAAATAATTTTTTTAATTATAAAGATTTTGCCATATGTGGTACACGGGGATGGAATTGCCCAGGAACTGCAAGATTTACGACTCATGATGAAAAAATATATGATAGAGAGTTAATAAGGTTAAGACTTTCATTAGATGAGGCAGTGAAGAAGGGATATACTAAATTTATTGTAATGCTTCATTATCCGCCAACTAATGATAAGTTTGAGGAAACTGAAATTATAAGCATAGTAAAAGAATATAAGGTGGAAAAGGTCATATACGGTCATTTACATGGACCATCTTTGAATAGGGTATATGAAGGAAATATAGAGGGTGTAGAGTATATAGTCACTTCCTGTGATTATCTAGATTTTGATCCTTTAAAAATATTAGAATAGTACAAAAAATCAATACTTTGTGGATAACTAAAACTATTAAATTTGTTTATGTGGATAATAAAATTAACGGCATTTGAAAAGGAAAGTATCTCACTTCTATAGGGTGAGGTACTTTCCTTTTGAAAGTCATTAATATGGAGTAACCGTAGGT
>JAKBFR010000256.1 GCA_021837545.1 Bacillota bacterium
CAAGGGTGAAAAGAAAGTAGTGATATTTCATGATTATATAGGAATTTGTTACCATGCCACTGGTTTTTGGGATAGGAAAGAAGAATCCTCAAAAGAATATTACAATAAAATGCAAAAACTTATGAGCAGTGGAATAGAAGTTATATTTGTCAAGGTGGATAGTCACACTGGAGATTTGTTTAATGAGCTTGTTGATGAAAAATGTAAAGAAAAATTAGGAATAAATTCTGATAGAGTTGTAGAAAAATGGTTGCTTAAAAATTCCATAAATGTGGCTAATACTGATGTAAAACAAGAGATTTTAAAAATAGCGCCAAAGGATGAAAAGAACATAATTGTTATAAATTCTAATGATGGAAAAAGCAAAGAAGAGATTAAAACATATGGATTTAATGACATTATTAGAGAATATACTACAAACCCAGAAGTAGCTATAGATTTAATAAATAATTTAAGCAGTAAAGAAAAAACCGACTTTATTATTTTTTTATTAGATTAATTATTTAAAAAATGCACATCCTATAAAGAATAAATAAAGAAAGGATGTGTAACTTATGCGTGGTAAATTTATATCAACAATTACAGCAGGTGCTATAATTGGAGTAGCAGCAAGTGCAATGTTAATTCCTAATATGGACAGAAACACAAAAAGAAGAGTTAAAAAAACTGGTAAAATGGTAAGAAACATGGCAGAAGGCATGTATGATAACGTGAAGGATTATATTTTATAAACATCACTAAAAGACTCCAAGCTATATTAATGAGGATATAGTTTGGAGTTTTTAATTTTATTACTGAAAATTCAAAATTTTATTCAAATATTTTGCAGTTTAAATGTAAACTATGTTATAATTGAATTAAAATTGTCTAAGGGTGTTTAAATTAATAATATTTTATATATTACCATGGGTAAAGGAAGAGTGATTATGGAAATATTGTCTTTAGGAGAAAAGATAAAGAGAAAAAGAAAAGAGCTTAATCTGACATTAAAAGACCTTGCAGGAGATAGAATAACTCCAGGTCAAATTAGTCTGGTTGAATCTGGGAAGTCTAATCCTAGCATGGATTTATTAGAATATTTGGCAAATGCATTAAATACATCTGTTGAATATCTAATGGAGTCAGAAGAAACTCAAGCTGAAAAAATATGTTTATTTTATGAAAATATTGCTGAAGCACTTATTCTTAATAATGATTTAGTACAGGCTGAACAAAACATCGAAAAATCTTTATACTATTCTGAAAAGTACAAACTGGAATATAGAAAAGCTAGAAATTTATCTTTAAGAGGAGATATTTACATGGCTAGGGAAGAGATTGCGGCGGCTCAACAAGTTTTTCTTTCCTCAAATGTTATCTTTATAAAAAACAACTCTTATGAAGAAATAATTAAAACTTTTCTAAAACTCGGAAAAATAACTCTTGAGGTTAGGGGATATCACTCAGCTTCAAGTTATTTTCAACAAGCTGAAAAAGTTTTTGTAGACAATGAAATGGGAAATGATTTTTTATTAGGTGAAATATATTACTATATAGGTTACACTTATTTTAAACTAGAAAATGTGGAAAAGGCTATAAAGTATTCTTATCTAGCTCAAGAAAAGTTTAGGCAAATAGATAGTAAGAAAGAATATGCTAATTCACTTTTATTATTAGCAAAGGAATATAATGAAAAAGGTGATATTAAGAATGCTATAAAATATTCAAAGATTACTTTGAAAGTATTTTATGAAATTAACAATTTAACTTATGTTTCTGAAATTGAGAATAATTTAGGACGTTTATTTTATGAGTTTGAAAATGTGGAACAATCCTTTATACACTTAAATAAAGCTAGAGAAATTAGACAAAAGAATAATGACTCAAAATTAATAGACACCTTAGCTAATATATGTGAAAATTATATTAAGCTTAAGTCCGTAAGTAAAGCCAAGGAAGCTTTAGAGCATATTTTAGAATATGTAGAGGATGGTAATCATAAAGCATTACGCCAATACTATTTATTAAAATATAGAGTTGATTTATTAGAAGACAACATGAATGAAGCAGAAAACACTTTGTTACAAGCACTAAATTTTGTGAAAGAACAAGAGCAAACAAAAGAAGCAGCTGAGATATCTATAATGATCGGAAAGTTCTATATTGACGGTGGTAGGGATAAGGAAGCAGCTAGATATCTAAATGAGGGTGTGGAGTTATTTAACAAACTAGGAATAATTAAGTGATTTAAGTAAAACTCTTTTATGATTAGTTTCATAAATTAGTTATTTAATCTGTGGATAGGTGATGAGGATGGAAATATTATCAACGGGAGAAAAGATAAAAAGGACAAGAATATATAAAGGGTATACCTTGAGAGAAATATGCGATGACAAAATATCTGTATCTAAAATGAGTTGTATAGAAAATAACAAGGTTATGGCGGAACCTTGGATACTAGAATTAATTAGTAAAAAATTGGACATAGATGTTGAATACTTAAATGAAAATGTAAAAGAACAAGTTGAGGAAAATATTAAGGTTTTGAAAGAGGATTCCATGAATGGCAAGGATGCCAGAGGGGATGATTTTGAAACTAAAGTATCCTATAACTTGGAGTTTGCGGAAAAATATAATTACTATGATTTAGCTATTGAACTAATACACATGCTTTTTAATTTTTACTTAGATAAAAGAAACTTTGAGAAGATACAATCAATTACTGCTCAATATTATGATTTGTATTTAAAAACATCTATAGAAGATAATCAACTAACATACTATATAGATATGGCAAGACATTTATATATAAAAGAAGATTATCTTCATGCTTCTAGCTATTATTGTAATGTGCGAAAAAGATTAAGAGAAAGAAAGCTTCCTAATTACAAAAAATTAATAATTGTAACTTACAATGAGGCAGCCTGTAATATTATGTTGAAAAATTATGAGCGGGCTTACGAAGTGGGAATAAGATTATTAGATTTGCTAGAATATGTGGA
>JAKBFR010000257.1 GCA_021837545.1 Bacillota bacterium
ATTTCCTCTGCTGATTCTTCAATTAGTTTAGCAGCCCTATATAATATATCTGCTCTTTTGTTAACAGGAACATTTCTCCACATTGTTTGAGCTTTTTTAGCTGCTTTAAATACCTCCTCAACTTCTTTTGTACTCATAGATTGAACTTTTCCCACGATTCTATTGTCTATAGGAGATTTAATTTCAATGGTCTTACCAGTTTCTGAGCTTACCCATTGTCCATCTACAAGGTTATTATACACATCATCATTTACAAAACTATTCGACATATTATCACTTCTTTCTCATAAGAACTACTTATTAATAATTATTATTATAATCTAAATTATCGTACAATTTCAATAATTTAATAAGTAAATTTTTTATTTTTATTATCACTTTATTAATTTTAATATAAAGTCTTGTTAATAAGTTGTAACATAAGTTAAAATAAAATTGTTTTCAATTTATTTTAACTTATGTTTTTTTAATTTACTAGGAAGTGACGTTATATTAATGGGAAAGAAAATAATAATCGATTTTATTAAAAATAATAAGTTTAAATATATAGTAGGTATAATATTTATGTTATGTACCTGGTTTCTAAAACTATGACAAATTAAATTTTCATAGTTTTTCATCCTACTAACTAAGTAGGGCGGTAGTATCACAGGATTCAACTACTAGGATTAAGACTACTATCTTAAAATCTCATGTTCATTTCTTATTTTTTTAGATGAACGCCTTTATTATTTTATACTCTAACAAAGTACAACAAGATTATGGGTGTTACCCATTCCTAAAGATTTTCTCCTCACCACAGCCTTTCCTTCTAGGTGTACTATGGCAAATGCTTATCTTACAGATTAAGTTTTATACTAATCCCAATATTTTTTTCCTATTCATTAACCATAAACCAGGATCTTCACCTGCCTTCCTTTTTATTATTTTATTTATATAGTTCCATTTGCCCCATTCATTTTTTTTATTGAATGAAACTTCGTCTTCTACTAATTTTTCCTTTAATATTTTTGGTACCTTCTCTTTATATTTATAACTTCTCCTTGCAATTACCATTGCTGCACCAGTATGAACATCCATTCCATATTGATGACAATATTTATATAAGCCTATTTTACTTGTATATTGTGGTTTTACCTTTACTAATTCCACACCTTCTCTATAGCATCCACTCTCTAGCATTGTTAATAGTTTAGAATATACGAATTGATTCGTTATCCTTGATAATTTTTTGTGTACATCTTTATCCCTTTTAAATTCTAAATCCTCTACCGCTATGCCACATCCATTTGATTTTGCTATTCCTATTGCTTTCTTTACTAGTTCTCCACATAAATTACTTCTTCGATTACTTACTGCATATATAAGCTCATTCTCTTCTAAATATGTATGTTCTTTATAGTTTCCCTTATTGTCTATCTTTGTTACAGCAAAACCATCTGGATTAGTGTCTATTCCTATTATTCCATTGTGTCCTGTATATAGTACTTCTGCCTTTGGTAATTCAAAAGTAATGTGTACATAGTATCTTTCTTCTTTTCTTATTATTTCAACTTGATAAGCTTCACCTGTTTTTAAATAATCTAAAAATAGTTCCCTATATTTAATACCATTTATTTTACCTGTTTTTCGTGATAATTTTTGTGGTAAGTATAAAGGCACATCTATTTTTACTGCAAAATTACTTTTTGTTTTCTCTAGCGTAGATAGCTCAAGATAGCTCATACCTTCATTCAAAATCACTCTTAAATTTGGATTACCCTTCTTGGTTTTATCTCCACGAGAATATATTCTATTACTTCTAACATCTACCCAATCCTCATGGCTTATTATTCCTTTGCATCTTTTTACAAACATTTCTTTAGTTCCAAATATCACTGGTGGAATTTTGTCGTTATCTATAAAATACTTAAAATATGCTAGCTTTCTTTTCCTTTTTTCAAGTTTACTCGTTAGCGCTTTACGCCTTTTTTCTGATATATTATTATTTTTCAGTGTTTTTTCTATAGCTTCAACTTTTGTTTCGAATGCTTCATAACTCTGCTTAACTAATTTCTTTTGTGATGTTATTGTTTGTCTTGCATTTTCTACTGCATCTTTTGCTTGTCTTGAATTTAGCTTATAAGTATGTGCTGTTTCTTTTTCTATATCTCCTATTTTAAGTCCTTCATTTATTCTCTTAAAGGAATATCTTATTGCTGAACAAAATACTGTCATCAAATGATCTATTGCATTTTTTTGTTCTTTTGAAACTTCAATTAGCACTGCTTTTATTGTTATTTTCATTCTTTTCCGCCTGCCTTTCAGTTTCTAATTCTTTAAGAGTATTCCTTATCTTTTTTCCACCTCTTGCTCCATAAATCTTTGCTGAAAAACAAGTTACTATACTAATTAGATCTTTTACCATTTCCTCATTTGCTTCTAATTTTTCCTTTTGCTCTACTGCTTCAATTCTTACTCCATAGGATTTCGCGAATTCTTCCAATATAAATGACTTTCCTTCTCTTACCTCTTTTTCATCATTTAATCCAAATATTTTTTCAACATCTGATAGTTTATATCTCCTATGATTTCCTATTGTTCTATATACTTTTAATATTCCTGCTTCAACCTCCTACATTCAAACCCTATTCCCTAAGGTCCTCGGCAATACTATAGATATATTAAAAAATAATAATTTCAATGTATTTTCAATATACAAAAACATTTTGTATATAATTGCTATTGCACTAGGAACCTTCATTTGCACATATATATGGAGAAATCTTGTAAACGGTAGTGCTAGAAATTTAGAATGTCACCTCAGAGAAAAGTGGAGGAAGAAGCTGAACTAAAAAATTTTGAAGCCTTAAATGATGAAATGATGACAAGGATTGGGTTTTAAAAGATGTAAGTTTTAAAATTAATAAGGGTGAAACTGCTGCTTTTGTAGGCGAAACCGATGCA
>JAKBFR010000258.1 GCA_021837545.1 Bacillota bacterium
ATTTAATTGTTGCATTTTGCAACTCACCTCCCGTTTTTGTTTTGCTTAAGCAACTTAATAATAACACGGAGGTGCTTTTTTTATCAAATTTCATATTTGATTAATAAACAGGAATGTTGAGCATTGATCATTGACAATTAGTACTTTTAAATTACCAATTTAATTGATGAATAAGTACAATTTTGTACCTGTTTATCTATATATATATTATAAAGAGGTGATTATAATAATGGAGTCTGTAGAAAAAAATTCAGTAATGAAGTATAGAAAAGACAAAAAGGGAAACGATCTATCTATATTAGGATATGGCTGTATGCGTTTTACTAAAAAGGGAAATAGCATTGATATTGATAAGGCAGAAAAAGAAGTTATGGAAGCAATAAATAATGGGGTCAATTATTTTGATACAGCTTACGTTTATTCAGGCAGTGAGGCAACATTTGGTGAAATTCTAAAAAGAAATAATTGTAGGGATAGAATATATATTGCGACAAAGCTTCCCCATTACATGGTTAAGTCAAAAAAGGATTTAGAAAAGTATTTTAATGAACAATTAAGAAGACTTCAAACAGATCATATTGATTATTATCTTATGCATATGCTTACTGATGTGAAGACATGGGACCGATTAAAAGCATTGGGTGCTGATGAATGGTTAAAGGAAAAAGTTCAAAATGGGCAAATTCGTAATGTTGGATTTTCTTATCATGGAAATACAGATACTTTTATTCAGTTGTTAGAGGCGTATGATTGGGACTTCTGTCAGATTCAATATAATTATTTAGATGAACATAGTCAGGCAGGAAGAAGGGGACTTGAAGCTGCGAGTAAAAAAGGACTTCCTGTAATTATAATGGAGCCACTCCGAGGTGGAAGACTAGTTAATTTATTACCGGAGAAGGCAAAGACTATAATAAAGGAGAATTCAAGGAAGCGTACTGCTGCAGAATGGGCATTCCGTTGGCTTTGGAATCAACCAGAAGTTACCTGCGTACTGTCTGGAATGAATTCTATCGAAATGGTTCAGGAGAATATAAAAGTTGCAAAGAATGTAACTGCAGGTGAATTTACAGAAGAGGATTTCGAATTAATAGAGCAAGTTAAGAATGAAATCAAAATAAACATTAAAGTGGGCTGTACAGGTTGTGGCTATTGTATGCCATGTCCTAAAGGGGTAGATATCCCAGGGGCATTTCACTCCTATAATATGATGTATGCTGAAAACAAGAAATATGGTAGGAGAGACTATCTTATGTGTACTGCCCTGCGGAAAAATCCAAGCAGTGCTACGCAATGCGTTGAATGTGGTAAATGTGAAATACATTGCCCACAGCATATAGAAATTCGAAAAGAACTAAAGAATGCGCGTAGGGAGCTTGAAACACCTATATATAAAATTGCAAAGACTATGGTAAAATTATTTAAGCTATATTAAAAACCGACCACATGCTGGATGTTAATTCCATCATGTGGCCGGTTTTTACATGTGTTGTAGCTAAAGTAAAATTACTTTAATTCCTACTTGTATAAATAAATGTTTTTATTCAAAGTCTTTAGGATCAAGATTATTTACATATTCTAATATCTCATCAAGTGACTCGGAACTGTAAAGTGAATCAGTTCCACCACCATGATAATAAAGAGCAAAGCGATCATTATTAAAATAAAAAATATGATAACTTCTTGATCCTACTTGTCTATTACCCATGCAAATATCTTCAGCCTCAATTTTTTTGTTTAATGTTTTGTTAATGTTATGAACAGTTATATTTTTTAAACCATCCAATTCAGAAAAAATAGGGTAAAATTTAAATTGTCCTAAAGCGCTCATATTAAAACATCTCCTTTAAATGATTATCAATTAATAATTATTATCTTCTATAATTTAATTATACTATTTTAATACAAAAATGCAAGTAAAAAAGTTATATGAAATTGAAGAAAATGCTATTTGTGCAAATACCATTGACTATTGTATATTGCTAGTGAAAAACTTAGTATATTAGATTTACATGTAACCACTTAAAATAGTATACTTATTTATAATGATATTTCTAATTAAAAGGAAACTCGACTCACATTCGTTCTATAAGTAAGTGATTCGCACCAAATCACAAAAAATTATTATTTAAATAAAAAACTTGAATTTGAATGTTATAGTGAGGAGTAGGAGGAATTATAGATGGTGTCAATTAGTACAACTGTAATTTTAATAGCAGTAATTTTAACAGCACTTATTTTTGCACTTTCGAATGGGCTACATGATGCAAGTTCTGTAGTTGCAACTTGTATTGTTTGTGGTGCAGCAACTCCAAAGCAAGCAATTGGAATTGCATCGATTTTTGGAATGATTGGATCTATTTTCGGTGGAAGTGCAGTAGCGGATACTATATCTAAGGTTATAGATTTACCAATTAATACTTCAATGCTCACAATACTTTTGTCAGCAATTATGGGAGCAGTTATATGGAATTTAGTAACCTGGAGACTAGGATTGCCTTCAAGCTCAACACATGCTTTGATAGGAGGAATTATTGGCGCAGTATGGATATCTTCAGGTTATAAACATATACTATGGGGGTGGAATGAACTAATTAATGGACAGTATCAACTCACAGGAATTGTAAAAGTAGTTGCTGGTTTAATTATTTCACCAATGCTTGGATTTATAATTGCATTTATTCTTCAAAAAGTTACAAAATTGCTACTCCGGAATGCGAAATTTACATTAAATAATACCCTAAATAAGCTACAATTAGGAATAGCTGCAGCGCTTGCCTACAGTCATGGTGCTAATGACACTCAAAAAATAATTGGAATAATAACCTTAGCACTGATGTCAGGTAATGTTATGGCTACAACACCCCTTTGGGTAAGAATAGCCGGCGGACTTGTAATGTTTATTGGAACAATGCTTGGAGGATGG
>JAKBFR010000055.1 GCA_021837545.1 Bacillota bacterium
GAAATTACAACAGGACCACTTGGACAAGGCATATGTAATGCAGTGGGGATGGCTATGGCAGAAGCACATCTTGCAGAAAAATTTAATAAAGAAAACATAAGCATCGTTGACCACTATACATATGCAATATGTGGAGACGGTTGTCTTATGGAAGGAATTTCAGGAGAAGCATCATCACTAGCTGGAACTTTAGGTCTTGGAAAATTAGTTGTATTATATGATTCAAATAATATTTCAATCGAAGGAAGTACCGATATAGCATTTAGAGAAGATGTAGCTAAGAGATATGAAGCTTATGGTTGGCAAGTGTTAAACATTGCTGATGGTAATGATATAGATGCAATAGAAGCTGCTATTGAAGAAGCTAAAGCAGAAACTTCAAAACCTTCAATTATAATAGTTAAAAATCAAATTGGTTTCGGATGTCCTGCAAAGCAAGGAAAAGCATCAGCTCATGGGGAACCATTGGGAACTGAAAATGTAAAAGCTATGAAAGAAAACTTAGGTTGGAAGACAGAACCAGCATTTTATGTACCAGATGAAGTATATACAAATATGAATGAACACATAGAAGACGGTGTTTCAAAGGAAGAAGCTTGGAACAAATTATTTACAGAATATAAGAAGGCCTATCCAGAATTAGCTGTAGAATATGCTAATTGGATGAGTGGTGAAATAGATAAAGAAGCATTATTAAATAATGAAGAACTTTGGAGCTTTGATAAAGAAATGGCTACAAGAGAATCTTCAGGAATAATGATAAATAGATTAGCTAATTTAATTCCTAATTTAATAGGAGGATCAGCAGATTTAGCTCCTTCAAATAAAACTTATATGGCTGGCAAGGGAGACTTCTCAGATACTGACAGAAGCGGACAAAATCTTCACTTTGGAGTAAGAGAACATGCAATGGCAGCTATAGTTAATGGTATGTATGTACATGGTGGACTTAAAGTATTCTGTTCAACATTCTTTGTATTCAGTGACTATATGAAGGGAGCTATGAGATTATCTTCATTAATGAATCTTCCAATAGCTTATGTTTTAACTCATGATAGTATTGGGGTTGGGGAAGATGGTCCAACTCATCAACCTATAGAACAATTAGCAGCACTTAGAAGTATGCCAAACATGACAGTATTTAGACCAGCTGACTCAAAAGAAACAGCAGCAGCTTGGTATTATGCTGTAACTAATGGAACAACTCCAACATCATTAGTTTTAACAAGACAAAAGTTACCACTATATGATGGATGCCCAAAGAGAGCATTAAAGGGTGGATATATCCTTAAAGATTCTAAGAAGGAAACTCCAGATGTGCTTCTTATGGCGTCAGGTTCAGAAGTAGAATTAGTATTTAAAGCTGCTGATGAATTAGCGGTTAAAGGAATAGACGCAAGAGTTATAAGTATGCCATCATTCGAGTTATTTGAATCACAAGATGAAGATTATAAAGAAAGTGTTATGCCAAACAAAGTAAGAGCTAGAGTTGCTGTTGAAGCATTAACATCATTTGGATGGCATAAATATGTAGGTCTTGATGGAGATGTTATTTCGTTAGATACTTTCGGAGCATCAGGAAATGCAGAAACCTTATTTAAACAATTTGGATTCACTGTAGAAAATGTTGTGGAAAAGGCAGTTAAAGTTGTTAGTAAATAAATTTCAATTGGCATTTTAGTTGATATTATGAATAAATAGGAATATAAATATAGTTAAAAAGTTGATTTTTTATAATAATATAATAATGAAAGCCATATAAAACAAAGAAATAAATTTATGTTTTTATATGGCTATTCTAGTAAACGAAATTTTAAGCACATGCGTAGAGTAATAAAAAGGCAATATAATTTAAAGTGATGATAATTGCTATTGATAAGCAGTAGTTTAATATATAATTAGATTAGTATAATATTGATGATATGTAAGTACATATTACATGAAGGATTGAGGTAGTTAAATTTATGAATAAGATAACAATGAAAGATATTGCAGAAAAAGTAGGAGTATCAAAAACTACAGTATCTATGGTCATTAATAATAAGGATAGTAATATAAGTGAAGAAACTAAAAATAAGATTTATAGGGTTATAGAAGAAACGGGATATATTCCTAATAATGTCGCTAGGGGTTTAAACACAAAGAAATCTGGAAGTATTGGAATAATTATTCCAGATATATCAAATCCATTTTTCTCAGAGTTATCAAGAGCTATAGAAGATGTTGCAAACAAATTGGGATATAATGTAATTTTATGTAATTCTGATAATGATGCAGATAAGGAAAAAAAGTATGTAGAGCTTTTAATAAGTAAATTAATTGATGGAATAATTTTGATTCCAGGACAAGAAAGTGAGGCTAGCGCAAATCTATTGAAATTGAATGGTATACCATTTGTGTTTGTAGATAGATATATTAAAGGTTATGAAGATTATCCTGGGGTTTATTTTGATAATAAGCAAGGAATAAAATGTGGTATAGAATATTTATATAGTAAAGGTAATCGAAATATAGTATTTGTTTCTGGTCCAAAGAAAATAAATGTAAATAAAGAAAGAATAGATGGGTATAAGGAGATTATGACTAATCATGGAATTTATAACAAATCTTTAATTTTTGAAAGTACATTTTCTTTAGAAGGTGGTATTGAAATAACTAATCAGATAATTAATCAATGTGAATCTTTTGATGCTATTTTTTATTCTAATGATATAATGGCTATAGGAGGGATAAAGACCCTTAAAAGAAGAGAATATAAAATTCCAGAAGATATTCTAGTAATGGGTTTTGATGGAATAACACTATCTAGAATGATCGAACCAGAACTTACAACAATTCAACAACCTATTTATAGTATGGGACAACAAGCTTGTGAATTAATAATAGATATTATAAAAGGAGACCCAATAGATAATACAAAAATATATTTTACACCTAATATTATAGTTGGTGGAACAGCTTAGCACCTATTTAAAGAAATGGTAGTTTAAAAATAGATAGCAATCGCATAAATTTTAATGATAATTATATGTATTAGATTTGATTAGTCTAATGTACTTAACAGAAAGGATGATACTAAATATGCAAGAAAAGTTTAAAATAATAGATAGTCATGCACACTATGATGATGAGGCCTTTAATGAAGACAGAGAAAAAGTATTAAATGAAATTAGAGAAAATGGAGTTATTGGAGTATTAAATTGTGCAGCATCATATGCTAGCTTAAAAACTACAGACAAATTGACTAAAGATTATGATTTTATATTTGGAGCTTTAGGTATTCATCCAGAAAATGCTAATGAAATGAAGAAAGATACCTTAGATGAAATCAAAGATTATATTAAAAACAATGATAAGATAGTAGCCATAGGAGAGATTGGACTAGATTATTATTGGGATGAGAATCCATCAAAAGATATACAAAAAGAAGTATTTAGAAGACAAATGAATTTAGCAAGAGAATTAAGTTTTCCAGTAGTCATTCATGATAGAGATGCACATAAAGATACATTAGAAATAATGAAGGAATTCCCAGAAGTTACAGGGGTAGTGCATTGTTTTTCAGGGAGTGTAGAATTTGCAAAGGAATGTATAAATCTAGGATATTATATAGGGTTCACAGGAGTTGTTACATTTAAAAATGCGAAAAAAGTCATTGAAGTAGCGAGGGAAATACCACTAGAAAAAATTCTTGTTGAAACAGATTGTCCTTATATGGCACCAGAGCCAAATCGAGGAAAAAGAAATAAATCGGACTATATTGAACATATAATAAACAGACTTGCACAGATTAGGGGAATTGACCCATACAAGGCAAATTTGAGCTTTAACGAGAATTTTTTTAGGTTGATTAAAAAGGTAAATTAAGGTAAAATATAATATGTACACTTAAATAATAATTCTTGTACTCAATTCATAATAAATTAAACTTGTATTTAATTTATTACGAATTAAATACAAAATTTCATAATTAAATATCATTTAATTTCTAACTATATAATGGAGTAATGTTAAAATACGCTATCATTTTTATATTATTATATTTTTATGCACAGAGTGCATTATTACTATGCTTCATTATAATGCAAGGGGTTATGAATTTGACAAGTTTGGATTATTAATATATAATTCAAAGAACACTCTTGCCAAAGGAGGGGAATTAATGGTAGAAAAATTGGAACAATTTATTAAAAAAAGTTTTTCTAACGGTCCGACCAAGGCAAAAATTTTAATTGGGGTAATTGCAATGGTATTTGTAGTTACTACAGCAGTGACAATAATGAGCATGAGAAAAACGCTCGTAATAAGTATAGACGGTAAAGAAGAGACTTTTGTCACGTACAAGGGGACTGTTAAAGATGTGTTGCTAGAAAAGGGAGTGCAAGTAGCTCCTAAAGATAGAGTGCAGCCATCATTAGAATCCAAAGTATCTGAGAAAGAAACTATTAAATTAAAGACAGCTATTCCAGTTGAAATTGAATCAAATGGAATAAAAGTACAAGTGCAAACAGCAGAAGATACTATTGAAGATATGCTAGATGCAGAAGAAACTACATTAAAAGAACAAGGTATTCAATTTGATAAAGATGTAGATGAAATTTCACCTTCATTAGATTCTAAAATAGAAGGTGACGTAAGTGTGCAACTTGTTAAAGTAGAAACAAAAGACCTTGTTGAGAAAGAAGTTATTAACTTCGATACAATAGTTGAAAAAGATGCAGATCTAGATAGTAGTGTTCAAAAGGTTAAGAGTGAAGGAAATAATGGCGAGAAGGAAATTACTTATCAAATAATATATAAAGATGGAGTAGAGGTTTCTCGTAATGTAAAGAGCACTAAAACTATTTTAGAACCACAAAATCAAATAGTGGTAAAAGGAACTGGAAAAGTATACGCAAGTAGAGGCGGAGATAGCATAACTTATAAGAAAAAGCTTAATTGTACAGCAACAGCTTACAGTAATCATTCGAATACTGCTACAGGAAAAACACCTGTTAGAAATGAAGGCGGTCTAAGTACAATTGCAGTTGATCCATCTGTAATCCCATTAGGAAGTAAAGTTTATGTAGAGGGATATGGATATGCAATTGCAGCTGATACAGGTGGTGCTATAAAGGGCAACAAGATTGATATATACCTTAATACATCAAGTGAATGTTATAACTGGGGTAGAAGATCAGTTAATGTATTATTAGTTGCGCATCCAGGAGAATGGTAAATTATCTTAAGAGATAACATTTGTTATCTCTATTTTTTTTCTTTAAATTGTAGTAAAGTTATCATATTATTAGAAAAGAGATAAAATAAGTGGTATCTTATAAGTAATAATTAGCACGTGAAAGAAAATAACAAGTTAAATATACAAAATAGACTAGAATATACTGACTTATTATTATTTTCAATGTGCCTTAATGAAAGGAAGTATAATATATTGATAAAAGAAGTAATCGTTGTTGAAGGTAGAGACGATGTAGATGCTGTAAAAAAGGCAATAGACGCAGAAACAATAGCTGTTGGAGGATTTGGAATAAACGCAAAGGTAATTGCAAGAATACAAGAAGCCCAAAAAAGAAAAGGCGTAATTGTTTTGACTGATCCAGATTTTGCGGGGGAAAAGATAAGAAGAATAATATCTAAGAGGGTTAAGGGAATTAAACATGCATATATTGCAAAAGAAGATGGATTCAAAAATGGAGACATTGGAGTTGAAAATGCTTGCCCTGAAGTTATTTTAAAGGCACTTGAAATGGCTAAAATAACACAGATAGAAAAACAAGAATTCTTTACTATGCAAGATATGTTTTATTTTAAGCTTACAGGAGATAATACATCAAAGGTTAGACGGGGTATGTTAGGTAAAATATTAGGAATAGGATATGGAAATGCAACTCAAATGATTTCTAGATTAAATAATTATGGAATAACAAAGGAAGAATTTGCAAGTGCTATAGAAAAAATAGAAAAACAATTGGAAGTGGGTAAGAAATAAATGGATTTAAAAGATATAAAAACTCAAGAACTAGTTAATAAGTATAATTTTAAGTTTACAAAAAGTCTGGGGCAAAATTTTCTAGTGGATGATTCAGTACTTAAAGATATAGTGGAGGGAGCAGAAGTAAATAATGAAGATTTTATTATAGAAATTGGTCCAGGAGTAGGGACTTTAACCGCTCAACTTTTAATGAAAGCAAAAAAGGTAACTGCAATAGAACTAGATAGTGACTTAATTCCTATTCTAGAAAAAGAGTTGGGGGATAATGAGAACTTCAATTTAATACATAAAGATGCACTTAAAGTAGATTTTAATGAACTTATTGGAGATGAAAAAAGTGTTAAGCTTGTAGCGAATCTTCCATATTACGTTACAACACCTATAATTCTTAAGCTTTTAAAAGATGGATATAACTTTAAATCGCTAACTATTATGATACAGAAGGAAGTCGCGGAGAGAATTAATTCAGAACCAAATTGCAAGGCATATGGAGCATTGTCTGTTTTGGTACAATATTACTGTGATACGAGCATAGTAAGAAGAGTAGCACCAACATCATTTATTCCAAGGCCAAAGGTTGAATCTATAGTAATAAAATTAGATAGATTAGATAAACCTAGAGTTGAAACTAAGGATGTAAAGTTTATGTTTGAATTAGTAAGGGCTGGATTTAATATGAGAAGGAAAACTTTGTGGAATGCTACAAAGACACTTAAAGTAAATAAGGAAAAATTAGAAGAAGCATTTGAAAAATCAGGAATAGACCCTAAGAGAAGAGCAGAAACTCTAACAGTACAAGAATTTGCAACATTAGCGGATTGCATATATGATGTAAAAATCAACGATTAAAGGTATTACGAAAGACTTTTAAAGTTTTAGATATATTCAAGAAAATAACAGACATCGTCTTAAGACAATGTCTGTTATTTTCTTTCATGTAGCTTAATTAAATCATAATAGCAATTCTTCCGCATATAATATATGGAATAAATATATGTGGAGGGAATATAGGGGTGGCACATAATAAATTATATAGAAATTTTATAATATTACAGGAAGATGAAAGAGGATATTCTCATTCTAACGATAAAGCTTTGTCTGGATATGCCAAAGTTGAGGCAAAAGGTGATAAATGCAAGGTATCTTTTTATGCCCAAAATCTTAGGCAAGAAGATAACTATTCCATGATACTTATCTGTTGCAAAAGGGATTTAAAACAATTAATTGATTTAGGACCCTTAGTAATAAATGGAGTTGGAAAAGGAGATACCAGCAAAGAATACTATATCAATAACATAGCTGGACTTGGAATATCTTATGAAAAAATATCTGGAGCTGCTATTTGTAACGTAAAAGATAATGAAACTGAGTTTATAATGCATGGATTTATGAATGGGGAAGATGCTACTGATAATTGGAGAAAATTTAAAGTTGTTAAGGTTGATTCTAAAAAGTACATTAATAAACTGGATGAAGAGCCTAAAAAGTACATTAATAAACTAGATGAAGAACCTAAAAAGTATATTAATAAATTTGATGAAGAGCCTAAAAAATATATTAATAAACTAAATGCGGAACCTAAAAACAAGGATATTATTGATTCAAGTATAAGTGATAAAGTTATAATATCACAATTCAATATTATAGAAACTAAAGCTGTAAAGGCATCGGAATTAGAAAGTAAATTAGTTGAGCGTAAAAAGGAAGAAAACAATATTGAATCTAAAGAAAAAATGGAACAGGGAGTTTCAAATGAGTATAATTCTATAGTGGAAGATAAACATCAAAACAGGATTACTGAAAACCATAAAAATATAGTTCAAACTATAGATTCTGTAGATGAAGATAGAAATAAGTGTAAAGAAGCTAAGAAATGTGAGAAGAATGAGAAGATAGAAGAAACTAAAAAATGTGACAAGCATGAGATGGACGAAAATATAGAGGAATCTATTAATAGATTATCTAGAAAATTAGATACTTATGATGGTGCAATAGATTTTAGGATAAATAATTTACATGAAGATATTATAGTCTATGGTTTTATAAGGGATAAGAAAAGTAATGACTGCAAGTGGAAAAAATTCAAATTAGAAAAGAAATGTAGAAGTGAAATCAATATTCAAGGAAATTCAAAGAGAATAGAAGAAAACTTTAACTTAGATAAATTAAATCAAACAGTTAAAGAAGATAGATTAGATAGATTAGATATAATAGATTTTGATGAATATGAAAATGATATTCAAAAAGCGGGTTTAAAAACTGAACAACAATCAAATTTAAATAATATGCAACAGCCAAGCTCAAATAACAATATTCAACAAATGAATTTAGGGAATGTGAAACAAGTAACTTCAAATCAAGATTTTAAAATAAATGGGGAAGTCGGGCAGTATTTTGAGAAACTTGCAGAAGGATTTGAGCCTTACAACGGAAGTTTAGCTGATATAAATTATTGTAAATTGTATAAAATAAATGTAAATAGTATGGAAGATTTATGTGATGAATCAAATTATAATAAGTATACATTAGCATATTATCCAATGCTAAATTATTATCCTTATATTAGTAAAGTAGGATATTTTTTATTGGGATATAAATGTAATAAAAATGGCCAAATACAATATATTGTATATGGAATACCAGGAAGTAAAGAAACAAATGATCAACCATATGGAGGAAGAACAGGTTTCGTAACATGGACTAGTGACAATAAAAATGATAGAGGGTATTGGCTAATGTTCTATGATTTTAAAAATTCTTCAATTGTAATCCCAACAAAATAGGAAAATAAAATTGTTATGAATAGAAAGCAGTTAATTGTCACATCAATATTGTTATCATTAATGATGATACTAGCCATAACTCAAGGTTTCTTTAAGGACAATTTTGAACGGATGGTTCTTATGGATAGAGGGATAAGTGAATTTAAGGAATATGATTTTGATGAAGATAAGTATGTTATATCGTTGCCAAGTGAATGGATTGTAGATGAAAAAGAAAGTAAAGGGCAATATGTAAGCCATAAATTGAATTTTAAAGACAAGAATAATAAACTTACTGGTTTGTTGGAAGTAATAAATACTAAAGATGATTTAGATGTATTTGCAGAACGTGATTTGAATAATCAGTATTTAGAATACTTTAATTCAGAGGTAATGCCTTTTAAGAATCCTAATAATGCTGGAGTGTTAGTACAATACGAGACAAGTGTAAAAAATGGGTACGACTTTAAAAACGAATGTTATTATTTGAATTTAGAAGAAGGTAAGACAATAAAGGTATTATTTAATCTTAAGAAAAACAAGTATATTGGAAATATGAATACTATTTTTAATACTATTATCTCAAGTATTAAAACATCTTAAAAATAATGTAATAAATATGTAAGTAATACTGTGTTTGAAAATTTTAATAATAGATAGCTTGAGGTAAAATTTGCTTCGTTGTAGTCCATAAAACATATGGTAACATGTTTAGACCGTTATTATCTTTTATATCCTTTAAGAAAACAAATAAGATTTGCCAAGGATAAGGATAAGTATTATAATTTAAGTATCAAGGAGAGGCAGAAACTAGCTTCTCCTTGATACTTATTTGACGTTTGGAGGGAATAATGAGGATAATATTATTTGAGATATTTGGTATACAAATAAAGAGTTATGGATTAATGATTGCAATTGGTATAATTGCTGCAGCCACTTTATTTATAAATAAAGGAAAAAAGAAAGGGTTTAATGAAGATCCTTTATTAAACTTAATTATTTTTGCAATAATAGGTGGAATGCTTGGCGGTAAAGGATTATTTATAATAACTGAATTTAAGGATATTATAAAAGAACCAAGTATATTATTGAATTTTGGATATGGTTTTGTTATTTATGGAGCTATAGGTGGTGGTACTTTAGCGATGTATCTATATTGTAAAAAAAAGAATTGGAATATAATTGAGATGCTAGATATGACAGTCCCAGGTCTTGCAATAGCACAAGGTTTTGGAAGAATTGGATGCTTTTTAGCTGGATGTTGCTATGGAGCAGAAACTACATTACCTATAGGTGTAAAATTCCCTAAAGCTTCTCTTGCACCAGCAGGAATATATGTACATCCAACACAAATTTATTCTTCGATTTTTGATTTTATATTAGGATTTTTTCTTTTATATTATAGTAAAAAGGAAAGACAGAATGGTAAAGTAATGGGTATGTATTTAATAATATATAGCATAGGAAGATTTTTAGTAGAGTTTTTGAGAGATGATCCTAGGGGAAGTGTTGGATTTCTTTCTACATCACAATTTATTGCAATATTTAGTTTAGTGCTTGGAATTATTATTTTTAATAACCACAAGTTCTTTAAAGGAGCGAAGAAGAACATTGAAGAACAATAAATTTTCAATTATAGTTTTAACTGCATTATTAACTGCAAGTATGATGCTCTCAGGCTGCACTTTTGTTAATGATTTAGAAGTTAAAATGAATCTTAGAAATCAGCAATTTGAGTATATAAAACAAAATAGAGTAGATAAGATTGTTATACAAAGTGTTAGGGATAGTGGCTTTAGATTTGTGGTTAATGATAGCAAAGCAATAGATGATATTTATAAACTTTTGTCAGAGGGCAGTGAGGTTTCAAAAAAGAGTTCTCTTGATCCAGATTATATTTTTGAGGTGTGTATTGGAGATGAAGTACATAAATATCAATATGTAGTTGGAGCTAATGAGCATAATACAGGTAATTTTTATAATGAAGATAAAGCTTTTTCAGTTTCAAAGAATTTAGAAAATACGATAATGCAAAATCTTTCAGTTATAAGAAAACCAAGAGATTTTCAATACATATATTATCAATCGATTTTGAAGGTTATTGAAAGCGAAAAGGACATCTTATCTAATGACAATAAAGTCGGAATAGATATAGGCGGAGATATAGATTGCCTAAAATATATATTTTCTGTGGATTTAGAAGAATTTAAGAAGAATCTAAATGAGGTTTTACCGAATGTTGATTTGGTGAATAATAATTATGACAATTTTGATACAGTAATCAAAGTTAAGAATAGGGGATATAATAGTACAATTTTCAAAACTTTAATAACTGTAGAAAATAAAAAAGACAAATCTTTTGAGAGTTATTATATAGTAGCAGAATATAATTATAAAGATTGGGATATTAAAGTAAGTGAACCTAATAAAGTACCACAAGACTGGTAAAGTAAATGGAGGATAAAATAATGAGTTGCGAAAACTGTCAAAGTAAAGATACATGTCAATCTAAGGACGAAGGATGTAAAGAAGAAAGTTTGAAGTTAACGCCTAGATATGGAAAAATAAAAAATATTATAGGTGTTATAAGTGGAAAAGGTGGCGTTGGTAAATCAACAGTCACTGGAATTATGGCAACTATGTTAGCTAAGAAAGGCTATAAGGTAGGGGTTTTAGATGCAGATATTACAGGACCGTCTATGCCAAGATTTTTTGGTGTTAATAGTAAAAGAGCAACTATAATTCCTTTAGAAAATGATATGGTAAGATTTGAACCTGTAGAAACAGAAAGTGGAATAAAGATAATTTCTATGAATCTTTTAACGGCAGTAGAAGATGAACCAGTTATTTGGAGAGGTCCTGTGATTACAGGAGTATTAAAACAAATGCTTATGGAAACTAATTGGGGAGAACTAGACTATTTGCTTATAGATATGCCACCAGGTACTGGAGACATAGCTTTAACTGTAATGCAGGAGTTTCCAATTGATGAAATCGTAATAGTTTCTACACCACAAGATATGGTATCAATGATTGTTAAGAAAGTTGTTATTATGGCTCAAAAGATAGGTGTAAAAATTAAAGGTGTAGTAGAAAATATGGCTTATATAAACTGCCCAGATTGTGATAAAAAAATAAGAGTATTTAGCAGAAAATCTTCAGATGAAAATGCTGAATATCTAGGATTGCCTCTGATAGGAGAATTACCAATTAATATTGAACTTACAGAAGCACTAGAAGAAGGAAAAGCTGAGGAATATGTTAGAGAAAACTCATTGTATTCATTAATATTTGAAGGATTATATTAAAATGTTTAGGCGTATGAAATAAAAATAACTAGAATATTTGACTTGTTATGTTATTTTATATGTCTTATTTATAAATTATGATGTTACATATACATAACTTATTATTTCTTAGGAAATAATAAGTTATGTAATTTCATATTATAGAAAGGATTGATTTATTAATGAAGCCAAATGTAGATAAAGATACTTGTGTATCATGCGGATTATGTCCATCAATATGTCCAGAATGTTTTGATATGGAGGATGATGGAAAGGCTGGAGCAATAGTTGATGAAGTTCCAGAAGGTTCAATGGATTCTGCAAAAGAAGCAGAAGAAAGTTGTCCGGTAAATGCAATTTCTATAGAATAATAGAATATGTAAATCTAATTTAAATAGGATTGATAGTTGTATAAAACAAGTATCAATCCTATTGTATATTTATATAGAAATTTATAGATTTAAATTATATAAATAGTATGAATTTTTTACAAGGTTGCATTCCCGACGCTATAATTAACTAGATAATGTTTAAAGGGTTTATAAAAATCTCAGCCAATTCTAAATACTCTGGCATTATTGATATATTTTACACTGATTGTTATAAATAATCGATTATGTTATAAATGTTAGATTTATAATCTTTATTATGATTGGCATTATAATTGGAACTAGACTTACTTAAATCTACCGTGTGATGAGCAATACAATTAGAAGGTAGATTATTAGATGAAGTAATAAAAATATCGTCATTACTATTAACAATAGTAGCATCTTTATAGGTTGAATCTAATATAAAATCTTTCATATTAAAATAACTCCTTTCTCTATATAAGTATTATTTACAAATAGAGAAGGGAGTATACAGATTAAGCACATAAAAAATAACAAGTCAGTATGCGAATCCATTTTATCTGATGTTCTCAATAACTACAAGCTTTATACGAGATGTCTTAATCTACTTTTTCAACTATAAATCCAACAAGTCCAGGACCTGTATGAACTCCAAGTGCAGGACCAATTTCTCCACCTAAAGTACATTCTATTAGATTTGGGAAATCTTTTATTGCATCATATAACATTGCAGCTTTATCAGGAGCATTTCCATCTAGAACCCAAACCTTACTTCTACTAGCTTCTAAGTAAGGCTTTAGTAAACTTGCTAAGCGCGATATGGATTGTTTTATTCCTCGAATCTTGCATACAGTATGATATATTCCATCATCACCTACAGTTATAATAGGTTTAAGGTTAAGAGCATCTGCTATTGTACCAGCAACTTTACCTATTCTACCACCTTTTATTAGGTATTCTAATGTATCTATTGTAAAGAATACATCTATTTTACTTCTAAATGTAGGTAGAATATCTACTATTTCATTAAAAGACTTTCCTTCTTTAATTAAATTTGCTGTTTCAATTACCATTGCACCTTCTGACATGGTTAAGGTCATAGAATCAAATACAAAGGTTTCAAGTCCAGAAATATTTTCAGCAGCAAGTCTTGCAGAATTATAAGTTCCTGAAAGTCCACTTGATATAGTTATTATAATTACATGAGTATAACCTTCATTTTTTACTTCTTCTAAGGCATAAGCAAATTTCTCTATACTAGGTAATGAAGTTTTAGGAATTTCTTTAGGTAATGCTTCATAAAGCATTTTGGGAGTTATATCTATTCCATCGTCATATTCCCTATCAGAAAATATAATTTTAAGCGGTAATATTTTAATATTATTTGTTTTTGCAAAATTAGTATTTAAATCAGAAGCACTATCAGTTATTAATGCTATTTTATCCATTTTAGTTCCTCCTAAAATATAATAATATCTAATTAATTATATCACTTGTATAATTAAGTTGTAAATTTAATAAAAAACTATTTATATTTCTAACGAACATTTCACTTCTTATGTTTTTTAATATTCTTATTTATTACCTATCT
>JAKBFR010000259.1 GCA_021837545.1 Bacillota bacterium
TAGCCCTTTTGAATATGCTAAGCTCTTCTTCATTTAAATTATCTATAAAGAATTTCATGTACTCACTTTGTGCATGTGCTTTTACATGTGCAACTGCTTTAATATGAATTTTATGCGAATTCATATCTCTATTTTTTTCTACAAGATAGGTCCTAATAAACACCTCATAAACTGCATCTCCAACTAATGCAAGAACTAGCGGGTTTAACTGTTTCGCTTGCTCTGCTGTAAATTTACCCTTTAGCATATTAAATTCCATGTTTATTCTCCTTTTTATGTATTGGACATCTCTGTTAAAATAACTAGTAGCGGATGCCTTATAATATAATCTTTAATTTTTATGGCTATAGACATTTCTATAGCCACATGTTACTATGAGTCTCAAATGGAATCTATAATATTATGTTATTATTCTTAAATTCTTCTTTCACTCTATCAATAACTGAGCATAACTCTACTATTTCATTTTCTTGCTCACGTCTCAATTTGAACTCAACTTTACCTTCAGAAACCTTTTTACCTACAGTAATTCTCATTGGAATTCCAATTAAGTCTAAATCCTTAAATTTAACTCCAACTCTCTCATTTCTATCATCCATAAGTACTTCTACTCCCATTTTTTTCAGGCTATTATAGATTTCCTCAGCAATTCTCATCTGTTCTTCATCTTTTGTAACTACTGGCACTACAACAACCTGATATGGAGCTACTGACATTGGCCACTTTATACCATTTTCGTCATGATGCTGTTCAATAATAGCCGCCATTGTTCTATTGATACCTATACCGTAACATCCCATAACTAATGGTTGATTTTTTCCATCTTCACCTATAACAGTGGCACCCATAGATTCAGAATACTTAGTTCCTAATTTAAATATGTGCCCTACCTCTACACCTCTAGCAATAGTAAGCTGTGATCCACACTTAGGGCATTTGTCTCCCTCCGTAGCGTTTCTATAGTCTCCAACTATGCCTTCAAAATCTTTTCCATAATTAACGTTTTCGTAATGATATCCCGTGTCATTTGCACCAATTATAAAGTTATACATGTTAGCTACCTCGGCATCAACTAATACTACATCAGCCTTAATGCCGATTGGTCCTGCAAATCCAACTGCTGCAGACGTTGCTGCCATTACAGTCTCCGCATCTGCCATTTCAAATTCTATAGCTCCGCCTATTGCATTTATTACTTTAGTCTCATTTAACTGTCTGTCTCCTCTTACCATAACAGCTATTACTCTATCATCAGCTTTGTAGATAAGAGTTTTAGCAAATTTTTTAGCTGTGGTATTAAAGAACTTCTCTAAATCCTCTATAGTTTTTACATTTGGAGTCAATATTTTGTTAAGTTCTTTAAATTCCTCTTTTTCCATAAGTTCTGAAGTGCTTGGTGCTTTCTCCATATTAGCTGCATAACTACACGCGCTACAGAAAACTACCTCATCCTCACCCACTTCAGATTTAACCATAAATTCTGCTGAACCCGAACCACCCATTGCACCAGAATCAGCCTCCACAGCTTTACATTCCAGTCCACATCTTCTAAAAATGTTATTATAGGCATCATACATTTTATTGTAAGATATATCTAGACCTTCACTGTTTACATCAAAACTGTAAGCATCCTTCATTATAAATTCCCTTGATCTCATAACACCAAACCTTGGTCTTCTTTCATCTCTGTACTTTGTTTGAATTTGATATAAATTCAATGGTAGTTGTTTATAGGATTTAATTTCATTTCTAGCTATATCTGTAAATACTTCTTCATGTGTAGGTCCTAAGCAAAATTCTCTTTCATTTCTATCTTTTAACCTAAACATCTCCGGCCCAAAAACATCCCATCTGCCAGATTCTATCCATAGTTCTGAAGGAAGTAATGCTGATGCTAAAAACTCTTGTGCATCTGCTCCATCCATTTCTGATCTAACAATGTCTTCAATCTTTTTTATAACTTTTATTCCAAATGGCATATAATTGTATACCCCTGAGGCCATTTTTCTCATCATTCCAGCTCTTAACATCAACTGATGACTTGCTATTTCTGCCTCAGCTGGTACTTCTCTTAGTGTACTTATTAGCATTTTTGATAGTTTCATGAATATTCCTCCTTACACATCATCTCTAATTTGATTTTTATATGGTGTATATTTCAAATAATAAAATAGCAAAAAATAAAAAACTCGCCCTGTTTTAGGGCGAGTTATATCGCGGTACCACCTAAATTTGTACTCATTTGTTAACGGTATATACTACCGGTAGTTTTGCTACAGCTCCAAAGCGGGTTCAAAACCTTTGAAAATCTCTCAACCTAGTATTTTCTCTCTGTAAAGTGGCCTCTACTATTCTTCATCATTGCCTAATATTTAATTTATATGAAATAATCTTTATAGTTAATAACTAATATACACATTAAATGTGATACTGTCAACATTAAAATTTTTCTAATATTTGTCTCCCGATTTCTAAATCTTCTGGTGTTGTAATCTTTATGTTATTATAGCTACCTTCATAAAGGTATACCTTATTACCATATCTTTCAACCACCATTGTGTCATCAGTTACCTTGATACCTTCTTCATGAATTTTTTTATGACAATCTAATATAAGGTCGTACTTAAAAGCTTGAGGCGTCTGAACACAAAAGAGCATTTCCCTTTCTGGAGTTTCTAAAGAAAATCCAGAAGAGTCTTTAATCTTAATAGTATCCTTAGGCTGCACGCCACAAGCAGTGGCACCATATAAATCAGCATAAATAACAGCACTCCTAATAATAGATTGGTTTACGAAAGGTCTAGCTCCATCATGAATAAGTACTATTTTACAATTTGATGTAGCATTTAGCCCATTTAAAACAGAATATTGCCTTTCTTTGCCACCAACAACT
>JAKBFR010000260.1 GCA_021837545.1 Bacillota bacterium
TATTTCTGTTCCCCCTTGAATAAAAGGCACTCCTTGAGAGGTAAGGACTATAGATAAAGCTAATCTATTCATTTTTTCTCTTTCTGAAGAAGTATTATTAGGATTACTTTTTTCAAATTTATCATACAAGCATAAATTATCATGAGAACTTACATAATTTATGGTTTCTCCAGGTTCTTGTGTAAAACCATATATTTCATTGTTATACTTAATACCACCAACAATACCCTTTTTAATTTCTAACTCAAGCCCTACTTTACCATTTACAAAGCCTACCTCGCTACCGTCATTATCTCCCTTTATTGCATTTCTTATATCATCATTAAATACAGATACCTGCATACCCTTTTGGCTTCCTTTTCTTAATTGCATAGAAGTTGGTAATGGTGATGGCCCACCTGTCCATGGTTCACCATAAATAATAATATTAGGATTAATAATCTTCGCTTGCCTCGCTACTTCTTTCATAGTATCAATATCATGAAGTGCCATTAAATCGAATCTAAACCCATCTATTTTATATTCCTCAGCCCAGAACTTAATACTGTCTACTATAAATTTTCTCATCATTGGCTTCTCTGAAGCTGTTTCGTTTTTACAACCAGAACCATTAGTATAGTTACCTTGGTCATCTGTTCTATAATAGTATCCTGGCACCAAGATGTCCATTGGTGAATTTCCTGTAGTAAAGGTGTGATTATATACAACATCCATAATTACACCAATGCCATTTTCGTGCAATGTTTGAACCATGGTCTTGAACTCTCTAATTCGCACAGTACCATCTAGCGGATTTGAAGCATAAGACCCCTCTGGAACATTATATAGATATGGATCATATCCCCAATTATATCCACCCTTAGTTTCATCCACGCTTGCAAAATCATAAACAGGTAATAAATGAACATGCGTTACTCCTAAATCTTTAAGATGATCCAGACCAGTAGTAACACCCTCAGCTGTTTTAGTATTTCTTTCAGCAAAAGCTAAATATTTTCCTTTAGCTTTAATTCCTGAGTCTTCTGATACTGAAAAATCTCTAACATGAATTTCATATATTACTGCTTCAGTTCTGCTAATTGCTACGGGTTTTTTATGATTGTCCCAATTAGTAGGATTTATTGAATAAAAGTCAACAATCATTCCCTTTTTCCCATTAGCGCTGCAACCTTTAGTATATATATCTGGTGTTTCCCTTACTGTGCCAGAATTTGATACTATATAATTATAATATTTATTTTTAAAATCTCCCTTAATGGTAAATTCCCAAACTCCTTTTTCTCTTCTAGTCATTCCATATATTTGTCCTATTTCATCGTTGAAATCTTCATACACTACTACTTCAATTTTTTCTACAGTAGGAGCCCAAACCTTAAATGTTGTATTATCCTTAGTATAAACTGCGCCTAAATCATTTCCATTGTATGTGAATTCATGGTTTTCTATTATTTTTTCCATTATCAAATCTCTCCCCTTAAAAGTTGTTAAAATTTTTATAAAGTAAAACAAACGTTTGCACAAAAATAAAAATTATATTAAGAGCTATTTTCTTCATAATATGTAAGTAGCTCTAAAAAAATAACCCTAGAAATCTAGAGTTATTTAGTTGATTCTCTTTCAACTAATTTTGTATCAATAATATAATTGTATATATATTCCTTCTCATTTTCTAATTTATTTATTAATAGCTTAACTGCAAAATAACCTAATTCTTCTGAATTAATATCCACTGAAGATAATGCAGGATTTCTGTAAGCAGCTAGTGGTGTGTTGTTAAACCCAACAATTGAAATATGTTGTTCTGACATTTCACTTATAGCTTTTGATGCTCCAAAGGCAATCAAATCGTCTGTAGTGACAACTGCTGTGGGGTTTGATTTATTTAAGATCTTTTTCATAGCATCATAACCACTAATTTCTGTAAACTCTGCTACTTCTATCATATCTTCATCTATTTTTATGCCAACATTCTCCATAGCTCTCTTATAACCTTCTAATCTATTTATAGTTACATTAAGCGTAGGTGAACCTCCTATAAATGCAATTTTTCTTTCACCCTTTTGTATAAGATAATTAACAACACTGTACATGGCGTGAAAATTATCATTATCAACCCATAAAAGCCCTTCTGTATTTTCTGGTTTACCTATTACTACGAAAGGATAATCTGTTTCTTTTAAATATGCGATACATTTGTCATCCTTCCTAACAGTTGGCAAAATAATCCCATCAACTCTTCTACTATTTATTAAACTTGTTATGTACTCTACTTCTTGGTCTTCATTATTACTGTAAGTATACATAATGTAGTATCCTTTTTTTTGAGCATAATGACTTATACCCCTCATAATTTGTATAAAAAAAGGATTAACAAATAAATCTTCGTCGGTATTAGGCAATATAAGTCCTATAGTCTTTGTTGTTTTACTAACTAAGCTTCTAGCTATTGCATTAGGATGATAATCTACTTCCTTCATTGCTTTATAAACCCTTTTTTTTGTAGCATCGCTAATTTTAGGATTATCCGCAATCACTCTTGAAACTGTGGATGGTGATACATTTGCTAGCTTAGCTACTTCTCTTATAGTTACTGACATAAAAACTTCACTTCCTACTTTCTAAATATATTCTATGCTCATTATATTATTAAACATAATATTAAGCAAGTTAGCCTTTATAGGTGTTAGGCATAATCTGAAGGAAACTAAACACTAAGTTAGTTTCCTTCAGATTATGCCTAAATATAAAAATTAACGACCTTTCAGAAGGAAAGCCTTCCACTTCTATAAGTAGGAGTTCTCTACTTTAATAAAAACATAAGTTCAATGGGAGGATAACAATTCAGAATTGTTATCTCCTTCTGAGGTCATTAATATTTAAGCTTCGAAGAT
>JAKBFR010000056.1 GCA_021837545.1 Bacillota bacterium
TATATTCAATAATTTAACTTTTATACATACAAAAAAATAACAACCAAAAGATGCTTTCCCATAGCACTTACCTCTGAAATCGGCAATATTCCAAAACCATATATAAAAGCAGACTTGTCCTTGTATTCAACATTAATTTCCCCTATAACATCTCCTTTAAGTTCAACCATATACGTGACGTATTGGAGTTTTCCTCTTATTGAGGAAAACCTTCACCTTCTTCTACATTATTAAAAAACATTGTATTTTCTCTTCCTATTTCCTTACCATCAAGATTCCCAGCTTTTCTTAAACTAACTGAATTCATACGTTCCAAAGAAACTTTGTTAAGCAGCTTCATTCTATACTCTGAATAATATTATTAGTATTATTTTTCTCTAAAAAAAATACACTAATAATAAGGTGGTGATTACAATTTATAACGATTCATTAATTAATCTCTATTCACAAACCAACTTAAATTTGGAACTATTATCTTTTTATAATGATTGGAAAATTCATTACTTAAGACCAGTGGAAAACGCCTCTCCATTAAAGGAATATCTCTTTTATACCTTAGACCAACCTACTTCTAACAATGCAGTTACTTGTTCAGAAGCAATGGGATATGGTATGGTGATATTTCCACTTATGAGTAAATTTGATGTTAGCGCTAAAGTTCATTTTAATTCAATATATAATTATATAAAATCCTATCCTAGTATTTATGATAAAAATTTAATGGCCTGGCAACAGATTAAAGATTCTAATGGTAAGATTGTCAATAGTGAAGCAGAAACATCTTCTGCCACAGACGGAGATATGGATATAAGTTATGGCTTGCTTCTTGCCCATAAGCTTTGGGGATCAAATGATAAAATTAATTATAAAGAAGAGGCAGTTAAAAGGATCAATGCATTAATGGATAGCTGCGTAAATAAAACTGATTATATCTTAACCTTAGGGGATTGGGTTAATGGAATAAAGGATAATAATTTCAAATATGTCACTAGAAGTTCAGATTTTTTAACATATCATATTAGGGAATTTATAAAATTTGGTACTAAGAATAGTAATTCTTGGAACCTAGTAATAAAAACAATTAATTCTATTATTAATAAGCAGATGGAAAGGGAAAGTGAATATAATGGTCTAATGCCAGATTTTTTTATAAGGGCTAACAGTGAGTATATAGCACCAAAAACTAAAGTTCTTGAAACTATTCATGATGGTGATTATTATTTTAATAGTTGTAGAATTCCTTGGCGATATTCTATGGATATTATTTTAAATAAAACACCAGTGACCATGCAACTTCATACTTTAAATGATTGGATTAAGAAAGAAACTTCATCTAATCCTGAAAATATAAAATCCGGTTACTATGTGGCTAATGACTCTCCTGGCAAACCCTTTGGTTCTAATAATGACTTATCTTTTATAGCACCATTTTTAGTTAGCTCCCTCATTGAAAAAGGAAATGATGATTGGACTATTTCTCTTTGGAATACCTTAATAAATAAACCAATAACAAAATGTACTTTCTATGAAAATACCCTCAAACTTCTAGCAATGGTAGTTGCAACTGGAAATTGGTGATTATCTATCTGTTGCTTTTTTTAATTCTTACACCCATAAAAATCCACTAGCTACTCTTTTCATTAAAAGAACATATAAAAAAAAAGGGGGTGTTGCACAATGAATAAAAATTCATTATGCTCAGTCCCTTTTGCATAATTAATATGAAATAGCAGATCTTTTATACAAATATCTTTAATAATCAACCGTTTTGCAACAGCCCCTTTTCGTGATAAGTTATTATCCTAGGCAATATTATTTCTACACTTTTATACTGATTGTTTGACCTTACTGTAAATAAACACTAGATTTTCTTATTTTTTTTACTTATATACAAATAAACTGGAAGTCCTACTAAAGTAATACATATTCCATATATTGCATTTGATGAATCTGTTATAAAAGTACTTACTAATATATATATTCCCCCTATTATTCCTATCAAAGGTACAATAGGGTAAAATGGAACTTTATACGTTGTTTCTAAATCCTTATGTTTGCTTCTTAATATGAATATCCCCACTACACACATAACAAAAAATATCCACATTACAAATACAGCTAAATTTGTAAGAGTATCAAATGATCCACTTAATACATATAAACTTGCGAGTATTACTTCAAATACAAAAGTATTAATAGGAGTTTCAAATTTTTCATTAACTTGTCCAAAAAACTTAGCAAATGGAAAAAGATCATCTTGAGCCATAGCAAAAGGAATTCTAACCCCTGTCATTAGATATCCATTTAAAGCTCCAAAAATAGAAATCATTATTCCGGCTGCTATTAAGGCAGCACCTGTTTCTCCAAACAAAATTACAGCTGCATCTGAAGCTGGTTTAGAAGAAGATATTACATTAGCCACTGGCATAATATTTATTATTGCAACATTAATTAATATATAAACTACGATTGTTGCTATTAAACCTATAATTATAGATTTAGGAAGATCTTTTTTAGGATTTTTTAGTTCACCTGCCATGTTACCCACATTAATCCAGCCATCATAAGCCCATAATGTTCCGATAATTGCTGCTCCAAATCCTGCTGCTCCAACTGAAGTTGATGATACTACTGGTGCTACAAAATCGTGGGCTGTACCTTTTAATAACCCAAATATTACAATAACAAATATTGGAATAAGCTTTCCAAATGTAGCAACCACCTGTACTTTGCTTCCAAGCTTTGTTGATAAAACATTTATGCCCATTACAAAAAATAAAATAAATATAGCTAATATTTTCTGTTCTATAATTGTCATAGATGGTATGAAATATGTAGATTGAGTAACAAAAACTATAGATAAAGCTGCTGCTACTCCTGGCACATAAATTAAAGTTTGCATCCATCCAAATAGAAATGCCCATTTTTCACCATATAATTCTTTAAGATAAACGAAAACTCCACCAGTTTTCGGAATTGCTCCTGCTATTTCAGCAACAGTCAATGCTGAGGCTATTGTTATTAATCCTCCAATTACCCAAGCCAGTATCCCAAGCATTGGTGTTCCAGCATTTTTAAAAACTGATGATGCTTTAAAAAATATTCCCGAACCTATAACCACACCTATAACTATTGTAATTGCCTCAAGCAATCCTATTTCCTTTTTTAGCCCTTTCGGTATTATAATTTCTTTATTTTTAATCTCTAATTCTGTCATTAATAATCATCTCCCCGTCTTCCATTCTAGTATTTTCCATAATGTATTAATTCTATAGTCGTTATCATTATTCGTCAATAAAAATTGTGTCTTATTTCAACATTTTTATTATTCTAATATTCAATTTTTTTGAAAAATTCATCTTTTTAGTTTAATATTTTATATTCAAAATAAAATATTAAACTAAAAAGCAGCTCTCATTTTCTGAAATGAAAGCTGCTTTATGCAAATAAATTATTTAGTTATTGAAATTATCTCGTAATTATATTCATAAAAAAATCTACTATGAAACATTTAAGCTCCTATTTTTTCTATACTTAAAGCTTCTTGAAGTTGATTAATCTCTTTACAAAGATTCGGCACTACATCTATAATAGGAAGATTTTTAGGTTGTATTAATTGTTTTTGCTCAATGGCTGTTGCCATTGATTCTAATACAAGTAACAATTGTCCTAAATCTTCATCTGATAAATTTAAATATTCTCCTGTAGCGCAACATTTATCAAGTAAATACGTAATGTGTTCAAGAGTAAAGACAGCTGGCCACATTATTTCAAGCATTTCTTTATTACTCGGAATTTCACCTAATGCTGTAGTATATGCTATTTTTAAATTTTTAAGATTTATTTGTAACTTTTCTTTTATCCAACTTATATCATTATTGTTATCTTTTATTTTATCGGATGATAGTCTAACTAATACTCGTGCTTGACTACGTATTAATTTGGTCATTAAACCTGGCAAACGACTAGAAGCGGAGCGATGACCCATAAGGTAAGTTCCAATTAAGCCAATGGCCACTCCAACTAAGATATCAGTAACACGTGCTGTAGCAAAATAAGAAAAATTATGTGTATTGGTTGCAGTTTCAGCTATAAGCAAAGCATTTGGAGTAATAAATATAACTGCCAATGCATAATTCTTTACAATGAAAAGTTCTGTTATTCCCGTCAAAAGAACGCAAATTATTATCAATAGTAATCCTTTTGGCTGTAAACTTAAAATATAAATAGCTAATATCAATCCTACAAGTGTACCAATTGTACGTTGAACTGCACGATGAAAAGTACCTATAATAGTTGCACCCATCATAGCTGAGGTACATGATAATGGAATCCAGTAAGCTCTACTAAATCCAACTTTATAAGATATAATAGATGCTATTGTAAGAATAATTCCAGATCTAACTGCATTTACAAATATTATTGAATCTTTATCGCAAGCTTTAATAAGTTTCATCTTTAATGAAGGTTTTGAAACTTTGATTGAACGACCAATATTTTCTAATGGTAAATTAATAATAGCCTCAGCATCATAAATTATCTCTAAAAACTTATGATATTTCTTATTTATTTCTTTTTTATTAATTTGATTTACTTCTATTATTTCTCCATCTTTTGATTCAATTCCCACAGATAGTTGTCTTATCAGTTCACTAAATCCTATTGGCAGCTTATTATTTTTGTCAAAAGATAATTCAAGCATTTCTAAAAATAAACTGTTCGCCTGTTCATTTAAAAGGGATAATCTATTAAACAAAAAAGAGTTCTTCCATGAAATGTACCCAGATAAAAGAATATCTTCTGCATCACTTAAAGCATTAACCGTACTCTGCCTTACATCATTAACTTTTTCGCTTCCAATAGCTTCACAAAACTCTGCTAAACATGAATAAACACCCTTAAGAGTTTTAATTTCTGGATTATGTCGCTTAAAAAAGCAACTTTTCATACTCATTACCCATGAAAAACATCCACTCAAAAATACTATACTAAAACGAAGTGGTGCTGCTGATTGATCAACAGGCATTCCAGTTGCCATTAGAAAACTTAGTACAAAAAATATTGCTGCCGGTCCTGCGAGTTTAAGTGTACCAAATATAAAAGTTACTATTGCCATAATTAAACCTACCATTACAGCAGAAAGCATCGGATAAGGTGCAGATAATGTTCCTAATCCAACAGCACAACTAATACCAAGTGCTGCAAAAAATATTTTCTTTGCACGTATTGCATATGGTTCATTAAAATTATATAAATATGCAAAAGTCCCCATTCCACCAAGTAATCCTAAATCTAACCTATTTATTAATAGACCAAAAACTATTGGAAATCCTCCACATATACCGGCATTTATTGCTTTTGACCATGGAAAAGGTCTTTTTTTAACTTCAAATGTTTCTTTTAATATACTAAAAAAACTATTATGAATAGGTAATGATGTGGAATTTTGTTTATCTTTTTTTGACATGTATAAGTTTTCCTCCTCTATATTCTTTTGTTAATTCCAAAGCTCAAATATATGGTTAAATAAATAATTTGCATTTATTAATCCTATTTTTTAGCTATAATTATCCATTTAATTTAAATTTTCAATCATCTTTTGTAAAACATTATTAAAAATATCCAGTTCATCTTTAGAAATATCTTTTATAGCATCTACTTCTATGCTCTTATCAACTTCATTCCATTTTATAAACATTTCATAAGCTTTTTCAGTTAACTTTATATGTTTTTCACGCTTATTATTTCCATATTCACGAGTTACCCAGCCCATTTCTTCCATCCTAGCTAATGTTCTAGTAATTGTTGGAGCTTCTACGCTTAAATATTTACTCAATTCAATTTGTGTACATTGTTTATTTTCATATAAATATACTGCAATTGCCCATTGTGACGAATACAAACCAAGAGGAGAAATTTTCTCATTTAATTTTTTAGTAAAACTTCGTGCTAATTGATTTACTTTATGACCATATGAATTCAAATTCTATTCACCTCCAAATAGTTACCTAAGTAATAATTACCTAGGTAATTATATCATATAAACTAATACTAATCAATTTTAACCATACCAACTTTCCTTAATACTTTTTTCAAAAATTATAAAAAAAATGCCTAATGTACTTAAATAACATTATTATTTAGATAACAATAAAAATTGCAAGTAAAAAATCTCAAGGCAATACTGTATTAGTATTTTCTTGAGATATGCTTGATTGAGTTTAACTTAGCACTATAATTTTCTTTCCCACCTTAACAGTTTTAAACATTCCTGCCTTACCTTCTATAACCATCTTACATTTTTTCTGTGGCATTATAATCTTTCCTGGTTTAAGACCATCTATTTTCTTAACCACTTCCATGTTCTCATTTATAAATAGCACATCAATAGGAAATCTCATGAAAAATGTATGAATACTGTTACATGGTTTAATTAAAATAGCTTCGTGATGTGGCTTTTCACGAAACATAAATCCTAAAAATCTTTTTATAAAACTATCTGCTATAAATATTTCAGCAATACTCTCTAAATTATATACTAAATTTTTAACCATGTATCTTCACCTCGCAAATATATTAATCATTCTTATAACGGCTGGACCAAGAATTATTATAAAAATAGTTGGGAATATAAAGAAAACTAATGGAAACAGCATCTTAATAGGAGCTTTCATAGCTTTTTCTCGCGCTACTTGTTTTCTATGATCTCTCAAATTTTCAGATTCAATTCTTAGTACTTTGCTTAAGCTTACTCCCAATTCATCTGCCTGAATTATAGAAGTAACGAGCATAGAAAGTGCCTTTACATTGCAACGGTCACTCATATTCCTAAGAGCTACCTTACGTTCTATTCCCATTCTGATTTCTTTAAGGCTCTTTGCAAATTCATCACAAAGTTCTCCACTTATATTACTTATAACCCTAGCCAAAGCCCCATCAAAAGATAAACCTGCTTCTACACTAACTGTAATTAAATCTAAAGTATAAGGTAAATCCTTTAAAATTATCTTTTTTCTTGTTTCAATTCTTTTTGATAAATAAAAGTTGAAGAAAGTATTTGCAGATAATGCAATCAGTAATCCAAGCGCAATAGCCTTGATAATATTCGGATCAACCATAAAGGATAATAGTCCTATCATTGTTGATAATGCTAATAAAAGCATGCTCTTCTTAAATAACCATTTTTCTATAGTTGTATTTTTTAAAAGTCCTGCTTTTTCTAATCTTTTATTAATCATTACAATTTTATGGCTTGGAGTCATCTTTAGTAAATAATTACTTAAGCTCTGATAAAAAGGTTTCATGGTTCTTTCTGAAAAAGACTTACTATCAATTTTTTCTTCATTTACTGTATGAAGCTCCTGAATCTGACTAATTCTCTTTTTAATTTCTATTTTATTTTTATTTAGAATAGAAAATATCCCATATAATAAAGAAAATATTGATAGAAAGAATATAAAAATTGCAATATAACTCATGTACTTTCCGCCTTTCTCTAATACATATAAAAGAAATTAACAAAAAAACGCTGTCGTGTATATTTCCCCTTGTTATTTATTTGAATATGCCTTAATATGATTAAATGTCTATGTTAACAATTTTTCTTATCATTAAAAGACCAAAGAACTCGCTAACAACAGCTCCTCCAACCATAGATAAACCAATAGACGTTGTAAATAGCAATAACATATATTCACGATTAAAAAGATAAATAGTAATTCCTAAAAAAACAGGCATTAGCATTAAAATAAGCCCTGATAATTTTCCCTGTGCAGTCAATGTCTTAAGCTCATTTTTTATCTTTTGTCTTTCTCTTATGGTATTTGATATATTATCTAATATCTCAGATAAATTTCCCCCTATGTCCTTTTGTATTAAAATAGCATTTATTATAAGTCTAAGATCTTCTGAATCCACACGATTAATCAAATTTTTCAAAGCATCCTCTTCTGAAATTCCTAAGCTCATCTCCTTAAGCAATTTCTTAAATTCCTTTGAAAAAGGATCACTAGTTTCTTCGGATACTACCGCTATAGCTTGCAGGAAAGAATACCCTGCTTTTAGAGAGTTTGAGATTATAGTTATTCCTTCATTTAATTGACTATCAAAGAGCTTAATTTTCTCTTTTATTCTCTTTTTTATTATAAACTTTGGCACATTCCATATTAAAATGTACACAAGAACAATAATAAAATAGTCCTTAAAAACTGCAAATGCCAAGAATGCAAAAGCAGAGGATGAAAGTATTTTTACAACTAATAGTTCTTCTAATGTAATAGGCAAATCTGCTTTCATAAGTTCTGTTTCACGCTTCTTATCTTTCTTTTCATTTAACCTAGACTTAGGTACTAAATGTGATAGAATCTTTAATAGGCTAATCCTATTTTTCTTTTCATTCTGATACTTTTCCTTAATAACGTAATCCTCATCGAAATATTTAAGCTTATCTATAGGTTTTTCTTTTTTAAAGAAAATAATTAGTACAGCACTAATGACAGCCCATACTAGTAAAAATATTAATATTACTGTTGCATATATCATACTTTCACCTCCTTTAATTTTACTTCACAACCTTACATCCTTTAAGGCACAATCAAAAAAATAACAAGTCCATGTGCCTAATTTAAAATATCTGGTGGTATGCTTATTCCTTTGTCCTTAAGCTTTTGTACAAACTTTGGCATGATACCTGTTGAAACAAATTCTCCTTTTACCTTTCCATTGTTATCAACGCCCCTTTGCTCAAACTTAAATATATCCTGAAGGATAATCACATCCCCCTCCATGCCTTGAACTTCTGTAATATGCGTGATTCTTCTACTTCCATCCATAAGTCTTGATTGCTGAACAATTACATCAATGGCTGAAGATACTTGATCTCTGATTGCTTTAATCGGAAGATTCATTCCTGACATAAGAACCATGGTTTCAAGTCTTGATAACATATCTCTTGGCGTGTTAGCATGACCTGTTGTTAGTGAACCATCATGGCCAGTGTTCATAGCTTGAAGCATATCCAAAGCTTCTCCAGAACGGACCTCACCTATAATAATTCTATCTGGACGCATTCTTAAGCTATTTTTAACTAAATCTCTTATAGAGACTTCTCCTTTTCCCTCTACGTTTATGGGCCGGGTTTCGAGCCTTACCACATGTTCTTGAGAAAGTTGAAGTTCTGCTGCATCCTCGATAGTTACTATACGTTCATCATTAGGTATAAATGAAGAAAGAACATTTAATGTGGTGGTTTTACCACTTCCTGTACCTCCAGATACAACTATATTAAGTCTTCCCTCTACACAGTTTTTAAGAAGTGCTCCCATCTTTGAAGTCAATGTACCAAATCTAATCAAATCTTCTACCTTAAATGGATCTTCTGCAAATTTTCTAATTGTGATTGATGGACCGTCAATGGCAAGTGGTGGTATTATAGCATTTACTCTAGAGCCATTAGGAAGTCTAGCATCTACCATTGGTGAGCTCTCATCTATTCTTCTTCCAATTGGTGCTACAATCTTTTTAATAACATGGAGTACATGATTATCATTTTTAAATTTGGCATCAGTAAGCACCAATTTTCCGCTTTTTTCAATATAAACATGGTCTGGACCATTGACCATAATTTCAGTAACATTATTATCTGAAAGCAGTCCTGTAATTGGTCCAAATCCTATAATTTCATCTAATAACTCTTCTTTTATTTTTTTCTTATGACTATTCGTCATATTTAGTGATTCCTTTTCAATATGCTTGCTGACAATATAATCAATTTTTTGTTTTACTTCCTCGTTATTCTCAGAAATTTCATTAAAGTCTATATCAAGTTCTTCAATCACTCCATTTTGAATTTTCATCTTCAATTCATAATAAGGATCTACTTCTTTTTCATTTGTCTTATTAGCTTTTTTATCTACATTTATTTCTTCTAATCTTTTTATAAGAGACATCCTAATTCCTCCTATTTAGGAATATTCCAAAAAATAACAAGTCAGTATGCTAGTATATTTCGCGTCTTTGACTTGCTATTTTCTTTCATATGCCATCAAGTCTTTACACATGACGTCTATTGCCTTTCCTATTTTTAGTTTATAATATTTATCATCATCACATAAAGGTAATCCTTTGTTTACTGAAACAACTACACTCTTTTCTTCATCTGGTATAATTGAGAAAATGCCATCTTTAAAGGTTTCCTCAATTTCTTTTTTGCTTATTCCATAACTTGAATTAAATCTATTTATAACAAGCTTTACCTTGTCTTTGTCATATCCGAGAGAATTCATAACTCTAAGTCCTAATTTTGTATTCTTAAGAGCTACAATTTCCATAGTTGACACCATCAGTATCTTTTGTGCCATATCTAAAATGTAAAGAGTATTATCATTAAAATTTACGCCCATATCTACGACAATTACATCATATTGTTTTTTAATTATTTTCATTATCTTTTCAACAGTTTCTTTTGATATATATTCCGCTGCCTCTGGTTTGTTTGGAGCAAAGAGTATATCAAAATTATCATTATGCTTATATAAATAAGGTTTTATATTTTCATAGGAATCTATTTGTCCATCGTCTATTGCATGTAAAATATTCTTTTGATTATACTTATTAACTAACATGGATATATCACCAAACTGCAAGTCCATATCTATAAGAAGTACTTTTTTATTAGCTTCTTTACTTAAAACAAGTGCTGTATTAAGGGATAAAACTGACTTACCCACTCCACCTTTTGAACTATAGAACGCTATAACATTTGCATCTCTTATTTTTTCTACACTACCTGTTAGCTTTACTTGTCTTTCCCTGTACTTTTCATAAGTTGTTGTTATAGTCCCAATTAAGTCATCATAGTTAAAAGGCTTGATTATGTATTCCTTAGCACCATGGAACATTGCCTTCTTTAAGTATTCACTTTCAGCTTGAACAGACATAATAATTACCATTACAGAAGGATACTCCATTGTTATTCTTTCAGTAGCTTCTAAGCCATTTAATACAGGCATATTTATATCCATTAAAACTACATCAGGTTTTACTTTTGGTATAAGATTAATTACTTCTTCACCATTAGCTGCTTCTCCTACAACTTCAATATTTTCTTTCTGCAAACTCAATATTTTTTTTATGACATTTCTAGTTTCTTCAATGTCATCTGCAATTAATATCTTAATCTTATTCATTTTGCATCCCCCTACTGCTGCAGCATTGGAATTTTAATTACTTCCCCAGTTACAATTAAATTCTCATCCTGTATATTGTTTGCTTCCTTTATTATTGTATATTTGTTTTTATCACCATAAAATTCTATACTAATCTTTTTTAATGTATCTCCATTTTTTACTGTATATGTTTTATAATTTTCACTGCTTACATTGTTTGAATTATTTCCCTTATCAGAAGTTGTTGCATTATCATTACCACTATTAATGTTCAAATACAATTCATCTGAAGTTGTCCCATTGGTTGATAAAGTATTATTATCATCCTTTAATGGTCTAAGAGCTAATTTAATACTTCCTATACTTTGCCCAAGAACTAGCTTTTCTATGTCTGATGTTGGAATTGATAATGTTACTAAAAAATTTGTTAGTGTTTTCTCTTTATCAATTTCCTTATCATTTGTTTTATCCTCTCTATTAAGTTGCTTATCAACTGCTAAAATCTCAATATTTTGCAAAATAGTTTTTGCCATACTTGGGTTAACAATTTTTGCTCCATCTCTTTTTTCAGCTATAAATGTAATTATATCTACACTATCACCTGGTTTTAACAAATCTGAAACTCCTGTATCACCTGAAACACTAATAGAAATTGCTCTATGATTACTATCTATTTTTAAACTAAGTTCATTTGAATCCTTGTCTAGTAGTTTATCAGCATAAAAACCTTCATCTTTAAAAACAGTTTCCTTTGTATATTTTCCAACAATTTTTGAAGCATCATCAATATAATTAGCCAAAATAGAATCGTCTGATACTTGAATTTCTTTAATCATTTTCTTATCTATAAGAGTTCTTGGAGGTATTGTTTCAGCTGCCACTAAAACATTTATCTTTTTATTTATTTCTTTTGGTGCTCTTAAAGACTGCATGAATAAAAAAGCAGCCACTGCTGCAAATAATGCTAAAACAAAAGATATCACTATCAATTTTTGTGCTGTACTTTTCATAACTACCTCCTTGCTTGTTTGGGTTCTCTGCTTACTTTGACAGCTTTGCACCATATACCCCTGTATCATTTAAATTTACATCAACTTGAGAATTTAAAACATATTTAATAAATCTACCTTTAATCTCAATCTTACCCGCAACATCATTTACACCTTCTACATAAAATGCTGCGAAACCCACTACTAATACTGACTTCCGTCCATCTACAGTTAATGAATCTACCAAAGGTATTGTCCAAAGCCTAATTGAATCTCTAGAAAAATTATCAAAAGTGCTGTGTTCAGAGTTAATATAATTATTTATATCATTAGTAGCCCCTGCCATATTACCTGGTTCAGTATCTATATAATCACCTACTGATATTGTTCCATTATAGCCGTATAGTGCATTTATTCTAAAAACATTTGAACCTTGTCCACCAAGTGCAACTGCACCATAATTGCCGTGATATCCATCTCCAGCACCTTCTTTTATTGTTACGAGCTCTCCATAAGGAAAGTTATATGCTTCGACTGCAAATGGTCTTATTCCACTATTTACTGATTTTGCAGGTGCAAGTACAGCTTTTGTTTTAGCATTCACATTGCTACTGTTTATGCCTATTATTGGAGCAAACAGATGCTTTACATTTTTTATACCTTCTATTTGGATGCTTTTATGATCTACTCCAACAACTATAGTCGTCTGATTTGGATCTACATTATTTTTTTGAAGATAATCTACAGCTACAGCCTTTGCTTTTATATCATCACTCGGCAGTTCAAGTATGGCAGCTAAAGCTGCTGAATCAATTGCATTTGTTAATTTTTCTTTTTCTACATAAACCATTCCTACATCAATTACATAAGCAGCAAAACCCATTAATGCAGTAATTACTAAGCATAAAATAATTGAGACATTTCCCTTATTATCTAATCTTTTCATTTCCCCACCTCACTCAACTCTCATGGAGGTTTGGCCATTCAAGACAATTACATTATTAAAAAGACTACTTATAATTGGAACAGTGAGTTTATAGTTATAGGTTACGTTTACAGTAAGAGTCCCTCCCGATATTCTGTTAGTTTCACTCGGGATTATACTTGCTGCTAAATTTTCTGGTTCTAGACTAGGTGAAGTAGATATAATCAAATTTTGAATTTCAGCATCAGAACTTCCTATAATTCCAGCTCTTGCTCCTTCTCTTGCAGCATTTCCAATTGTAATGTATGCATTTAACATCATTCCAAATTGAAATATCCCCATGATTAGCAGCATAAGAATTGGAAGAACTATTGTAAATTCAACTAATGCTTGACCCTTTTGATTTTTTAATTTTTTAATTGTAACCACGTCCTTTTAATAACCACTAAATCTAAAATCTCTACTGTTCCAAAAAATACCCTATGATACATAAAAGTTGTAACAACAGTTCTTTTATTTAAGTGCATTTATTATGTCTTGGAATTTTGCAGATATTGCTGGTCCAAGTAGTACTAATACTGCAATAACTACTATTGATACAAGTCCTATTATTAATGCATATTCAACCATACCTTGTCCTTTTTCATTTTTTAAAGTTGATACCATTTTATCTTTTAATTTTTTCATATTTAACACTCCTCATTCTTAATATTTTAATTTTTTATCTTATCTTTAA
>JAKBFR010000057.1 GCA_021837545.1 Bacillota bacterium
TGTTGCTTTTCTCATTATATTCCTTGCTTAAAGAAGAATATTTAATAATTCTTTAATATTACTTGCTATGTATTCTGCTCTCGCCTGTGTTAATTCTATTACATCTCCAAAGCCATATAGAACTCCTATTGATTTAATACCATTCCCCTTTGCTCCAATGATGTCATGTTCCCTATCTCCTATCATAATAACCTTTGATAAGTCAGAAATTTTAGCACCTTCTAATGCATACTTTATAACATCACCTTTTTTAACTCGTGTTTCTTCAAAGTCAGATCCAGCTACAAAAGTAAAATACTTATCTATCTTAAAGTACTTTAGAATTTCTTTAGCATATACCTCTGGTTTTGATGTAGCTAGTATAATTTTCTTACCATTTTTCTTAAGGGTATCCAAAAGTTCTATTATTCCATCATATAAATTATTTTCATAAATGCCTTTATGCGCATAATATTCTCTGTATTTCACTAATGCAAGATTTGCTTTCTCTTCATCAAACTTATAATATTCTTTAAAAGATTCTTTTAAAGGTGGTCCAATAAATTTACGTAACTCCTCTAGATTATCAACTGAAATATCAAAAAATTTCAAAGCATACTGAACGGATTTAGTTATCCCCTCACCAGAATCAGTAATCGTTCCATCTAAGTCAAATAATATGTATTCAAAATTGTTATTCAAGTAAAAATTCCTCCTTGTTTCTACATGCTATATTATATATAAATTATAACACATATATAAATTCAGAACATTTATTCATTCACTATAAAATGCGTGTTATTATTTTTTTTAATTAAAAGTTAATATTTTTAATTTTAAAAGGTAATACTATTTATTAGGTTATATGATACCTATGAGATATCTTAACAAATACAATAATAGTTTATGGAGGAATTTTAAATGAAGAGATTTATTTGTACTGTGTGTGGTTATATTCATGAAGGCGATACCCCACCTGATATTTGTCCTATTTGTAAAGTTGGGGCTGACAAATTTAAGGAAATGAAGGATGATTTGACTTTTGCTGATGAACATAGGATTGGAACTATAAATGGACTTAATGATGAGTTATTAGAAGGTTTAAGAGCTAATTTCATGGGTGAATGTACCGAAGTTGGAATGTATTTAGCAATGTCTCGTCAAGCTGATCGTGAAGGTTATCCTGAAGTAGCTGAAGCTTATAAGCGAATTGCTTTTGAAGAAGCTGAACATGCTTCTAAATTTGCTGAAATCTTAGGTGAAGTTGTAGCTGCTGATACTAAATCTAACTTAAGCGCTAGGGTTGAAGCTGAATATGGTGCATGTGAAGGTAAGAAAAAACTTGCAACATTAGCTAAACAAAACAATTTAGATGCCATTCATGATACCGTTCATGAAATGTGTAAAGATGAGGCTAGGCATGGTAAAGCATTTAAAGGGTTATTAGATAGATACTTTAATAAATGATATAACTAAGATAAATTCCAAATAAAAATACTAAAACTTATTAAATAATTTATTACTAAACTAAATTAAAAAGGAGTGTTTTTTGTGCAAAACATTAATTGTGATGTAAATAATTGTTCACATAATAAAAGTGGTGTTTGTTATTCAAATAGAGTTGACATTGGAGGCATCTCTGCAAACAGTGAACGTGGAACTTGCTGTGGTTCATTTTTAAACAAATCTTTATACAGTGCTTTAACAAATAATACAAATTCTACTACGCAGTGCGATTCTCTTATTTGTAAAGCTGAAAATTGTGCTTATAACTATAATAAGCTTTGTGATCTACAATCTATAAATGTAGCAGGCTCGAAAGCTCAAATATATGCTGAAACAGAGTGTGCTAGTTTTAATGCTAAATTATACTAATCAAACCTTTATGTATTAGCTAAAGCCAATCTTTTCAGGCGGAGTTTTTCTCCGCCTAAATCATCTTTAAATTTCTTTCATTTAGAAACACATTTGGAATCACTTTCAATAGTCCAATCATCATTCCATGGTGCAGAATTAAATCGATCTACATAAATTTCAGTTATTTTTCTAATATGTTCCTTAGTTAATTCTTTCTGTCTAATCATTACTTCGCTCTCATTTTTCTTACAAATACAAATTTGTTAAAAACTCAATCCCTACTTTTGTTTTAAAATATTTTTCTTTAACACTTTCTATTTGCGAACTTTTAATTTCGTCTTCATAAATGTTAACTAAGAAATCTGCTTCTATTAATATTTGATAATCAATTTCATCAATTTTACTATATGTATGATGATGTCCAATTAAATAACATACTCTATTTATGAACTTTTCATCAAACTTAAATTTCAAAAGCATTTCTCTTGCAATTGGTGGCCCTTCAATTTCTTGATAATTTCCAGCACATGAATCATATTTTTCTTCACTAATCTTTATTCCTATATCATGCATTATAGCTGCTACTTCCAAAATATCTTGAGTTTCCTCATTTAACTTTTCTAGTTCACCTATTGATTTAGCAAAAGAAAATACCTTTAAAAAGTGGTTTACTCTTCTTGGATCTTTTGCATAATAGCTTATCATTTCATTTATTATAATACTTGTTTTATCTTTCATAATTTCATGTTAGTGTGGATTATTCTATATAATGAACTCCATCACTAAAGTACACCTTCTTTCTTTTAATATATATATTTATCATACTAATTATTAGTATATACTAATTTAATTATTTGCTTTAACCTTTCTAGTTCTTATTAAATATTATCACTTATTTATAATATCCATATATATTTGCCATTAACTTTATCATATGTTTTTCAGACTAGATGTAACATGCGTTACATAAAAAAAACAAAGAGAATAAACTTTCATCCAAAAATAAAAGCTTATTCTCTCTTTATTATATATATTTAAATTCTAAATTACATTTATACTTTGTATTACTTTATTGTGTTAAGTAAGTTAGCCATTTCAATAGCTGAAACTGCACATTCATATCCTTTATTTCCAGCTTTAGTTCCTGCTCTTTCAATTGCTTGTTCTATGGTATTTGTTGTAAGTATACCGAATAATACCGGCTTCTCACTTTCAAGAGAAACACTTGCAATTCCCTTTGATACTTCTGAACAAACTAAATCATAATGTAAAGTAGATCCCTTTATTACTGCACCCAAACATATTACTCCATCATATTTAGAGCTTTTCGCCATTTTTTTAGCTATCAATGGAATTTCAAATGCACCTGGTACCCATGCAATATCAATATCTTCTTCTTTTACTCCATGTCTTTTTAATCCATCTAATGCACCATCTAGAAGCTTACCACCTATGAATTCATTAAACCTTCCTATTACTATTCCAAACTTTAATCCTTCTGATATCAAATTTCCTTCAAATATATTCATTACTTTTTCCTCCATTATTTTAATTATTTTAATTAATAGATAAACAACTTCTAAGTTCTACTTACACTTTAAATTTTATTGGTAATTCAAATTACTAATTGTAAATGCTTAATGTTCAGCAATTGATAATTGACAATTGAATATTGATAATTAATACTTGAATCCTTAAATATAAGTAAATTTTCAGTTTTAGTTATCTATATCTAACAAATGATTCATTCTTTCCTTTTTAGTCTTTAAATAAAATTCATCACTTTTATTTGTTGCCATTTGTATTGGAACTCTTTCAACTACTTCAATATTATGTTTTTCAAGTCCCTCTATTTTTGCTGGATTATTTGTAATTAATCTAATATTATTTATTCCCAAAACTTTAAGAATATCTGCACTTACTTTATAATCTCTCATATCAGCCTTAAATCCTAAGGCTAAATTTGCATCCACAGTATCTAGTCCTGTATCTTGAAGTTCATATGCTTTCAATTTATTTAAAAGACCTATTCCTCGTCCTTCTTGTCTCATATATAGTAGTATTCCACGGCCTTCCTTTTCTATCATTTCCATTGCCGATGCATATTGTTCACCACAATCACATTTTCTAGATCCTAAAGCATCTCCTGTTAAACATTCAGAATGAACTCTTATAAGCATAGGCTCATGGGTTGTGATATCTCCTTTAACCAAAGCTAAATGACATTTTGATGTATTTTTCTCATTAAAAGCTAATACTTTAAAATCTCCATACTTAGTTGGTAATTTAGCTTCAGCTTCTTTAGTTACACTTAAATGCGCTTCTTTCCTATACTTAATTAACTCTTCTATAGTCAAAATCTTCAAATTATGCTCTTTAGCAAATTTCATTAAATCATCGCGTCTTGCCATAGTTCCATCATCTTTTACTATTTCACATATAGCTGCTGCACCTTTAAAACCTGCAAGCTTTGCTAAATCTACTGCAGCTTCAGTATGACCAATTCTTTCTAAAACTCCATTTTTCTTAGCTATTAATGGAAATATATGTCCAGGTCTTCTAAAATCAGTTTTTTCTGTTGAAGTTGCAAGCTTATTTATGGTATAAGCTCTTTCAAATGCTGATATTCCTGTTGTTGTATCTTCATGGTCTACCGCTACTGTAAATGCCGTTCCATGATTATCTGTATTATTTTCAACCATTGGATTCAATCCTAGTTTCACCGCAATTTCCTCTTCTACTGGTGCACAAACGAGCCCTCTTGCATACTTAATCATGAAATTAATATTTTCTCCAGTAGCCATTTCTGCTGGAATTACTAAATCGCCTTCATTTTCTCTGCCCTCGTCATCAACTACTATTATCATTTTACCTTCTTTAATATCCTTTAAGCCTTCTTCTATACTATTAAATTTCATCTTTTTATCCCCTTAATTTTTAATATTTATAATTCATTCGAAGTTTCTTATACTATCAGTACCTATGTAATTCAATTTCTTACTATTAAAAATGATTCACTTAAAACCCATTATCTCTTAAGAACTCCATAGTTATATGACCTTTTCCCACTTCTTCTTTTTCATCTTTTGGCACAAATAATTTTTCTATATACTTTCCAACTAGATCACACTCTAAATTGACCTTAGAATTAACTTTTTTATTTAGAAGAATAGTATTTTCTAAAGTATGAGGTATAACCGAAACACTAAATACTTCATCATTAACATCAGCAACAGTTAAACTTACCCCATCTATCCCAATGGAACCTTTATATATAATGTACTTTAAAACATCATTTGATGCAGATATGGTAAACCATGTTCCATCTTGTTCTCTTTTTATTGAGACTATTGTACCAACTCCATCTATATGTCCACTTACAATATGTCCACCAAGTCTATCACTAAGTCTTAATGCTCTTTCAAGATTTAATTTATCACCAGCTTTCAAGCTTCCTAAATTACTTTTAGCTAAAGTTTCTCCCATTACTTCTGCTTTAAATGAATGTGAATCTTTCTCTTTAACTGTCAGACAAACTCCATTGGTAGCTATACTGTCTCCTATTTTAGTTTCTTCTAAAACTTTATTACATTTGATTTCCATTACTCCAAAACCATTACCTGTGCTAAATTCTTCTAATATTCCAACTTCTTCGATAATTCCAGTAAACATTTTTTCTCCTTCTTCAAAAAATTATTTTTTATATTTTAATCTATTGTTTTATCTAAAATCATTCTATATACCCTTCCACTACTAAATCGCCCCCAATTTTTCTATAACTAATATTCTTTAAGTTAACTGACTGATCTAATGTTGAAAATCCTCTTCCTGCTATACTACTTTTACTGTTTTCTCCACCTAATATTTTTGGAGCTATATAAAAAATTACTTTATCTACTATATTTTCTTCTAATGCAGAAAAATTTAATGTTCCGCCACCTTCAATCAGTATGGAATCTATACCCTCTTGACCAATCTTCTTTACAAGTTCCTTTAAATTTACTCTGTTATCTTTTTCAGAGACTTCTATAACCTTGACACCTAAATCTCTTAGAGCTTTTTTCTTGTTTCCATCTGAGCTTAATGTAGTTGCAACAATAGTTTGTTTATCATTATTTTTAACAACTTTTGAATCTAAAGGAATTCTAAGATTAGTATCTACAACAATTCTTATTAAATTTTTGTCATTATTAATTCTGCATGTAAGCTCTGGGTCATCAGTAATAACTGTATTTACTCCTACCATAATTGAATTCAATCTATTTCTTAATTTTTGTGAGTCCTCTCTAGATTCTTTAGAAGTAATCCATTTAGATTCTCCACTATAAGTTGCTATTTTTCCATCAAGAGACATGCCACTTTTTAAAATCACAAACGGCATTTTTGATGTAATATATTTTATAAATATCTCATTCATCTTTTTACATTCTTCTTCTTTAACACCAATGACAACTTCAATGCCATGTTTTTTTAATTTCTCAATACTTTTCCCTGCAACTTTTTCATTGGGATCTAACATTCCTATTACAACCTTTTTGAATTTCTTTTCAATTATTAAATCTACACACGGAGGTGTTTTCCCATAATGAGCGCAAGGTTCTAAAGTAACATATATTGTACTTCCTTCTACTGATTTAATTGCATTTTTTACTGCATTTCTCTCTGCATGCGCTTCTCCATAACATTCATGATACCCTTCTCCTATTATTTCACCATCTTTAACTATAACAGCTCCTACTAATGGATTAGGGTTTACTTTTCCTATTCCCTTTTTAGCTAATTCTAGGGCTTTATCCATATATTTTTCATCCAAGAATTATCATCTCCCTTTATATATATTTTACCCATTATAAATTTCTAAATTCAAAAAGACTCTGAAGTTTGAAAATCTTCAGAGTCTTTATTATAATCGTAATTATTCATTTTATTTATAATTAAAATTTCAAAATAATTTGTTTTAATGTTGATTGTCATATAAAAATAAATAAATTTCTGTTTGTTTTATATAATTTTTTAACTATATACTTTAATTTATTATTTTTTTAAATCAAAAAGCCCTGAATTTTTTTAAAATTCAGGGCACAATTACAAATTAATAGAATAATTTAAAATTTTAATTTTAAATATAATTTATATTAATTACTATCTTCTTCCATCCAGACTATACTGTCGGCTTCGGAATTTAACCGAATCTGCTATTTAAGCTTGCGGGCTTTACCGCCGATAGGGAATTTCACCCAACCCTGAAGACACTTTATTAAATTTAACACCATATTATCACAAAATTATACTAGTGTAAAGTTTTATTTAAAATTTATTATATCAAAATCATTTTTCTTTTCTTTAATCCACTGAATGATTTTAGGGTCATTCCAAACTTCAAATCCCAAGCTAAAATATTTTATAGCTTCTTCTTCACTACCAAGTTTGAACATATGTGGCAATATACTTGGAACCCTCTTTTGCTTTAGTATGTATGGTATTACAAATGAATTTCTCTTATATGCTCTTCTTAATGCATTTTCTGCTTCTTTAATTTTATTAGTTTTATATAACAATGCAACTCTACTATAGTTTATAGCTGCTAAATTATCTTTTTCATACTTTTCTAACAAATCCTTTAATTGTGCATATTTTTCTTCAGTTAAAAGCCAATTTACTAATAAATTTCTAATCATTAGATTATCATACTCATTATATTTTAAAATCTCAAGAGCATTTTCTATTGCTGCATCCTTTTCTCCATTTTTCCACAAATGAACTGCTAAACAGTATTTAGCACCAAAAAGAGGTTTTGCTATTTTTAGTTTAAATACTTCTGGCTCTGCAGTTTCTAAATTATCTATTCTTAATAGATTTTGCGCTGCCTTGACTGCCTTTTCTAAAAGAGCTTTCTTTTCAAGATTATTTAAGCTGGAATCTTTTGATAAAATAATATATGCATCTGCACAATCTTCATATATTCCTAATGCTTCTGTTGCATACTTTGCTTTATTCTTATAATTTTTTTGCTTCCATGCATACTCTACGATTCTTTGTGCTACTATAAAATTTTTATCAACCACAAATTTAAAAGGTTCTTTTTTTTCTTTTTCCATATCATCAACGGTTACTGCAGTTTCTTCTTTTTCGTCTAGAATATGTTTTTTTGAAGATTCGTTATTTTTGTCTTCGCCTATTATCCATTGTTTGTTTTCTTTCGATAAATTCAATAGACTTTTTACTTCTTTTGATTTACTAGAGCCCGTACTACTACTAACACCAAACGCCTTATATAAATCAGTCGCTTTAATATATGGTTTTTCCTTTGAATCAAACAAATTATTTATAGTTCCTATAGAATGCACAATTCCTGCTGCCCATGAAAAGCTTTTCCCTTTTTTAAATTGTTCTTCATTATTTAAAAATAATGTCTCTGCAGCTATAACACAAATATTCTTATATTCATCATTAAGATATTCACTTGAAAAATTCTTTATCTTTTCAATTATTTCTTCATATTTGCCAGCTATTACGTTAGATGATTCTTGCATTTCTTACATAGCTCCTTTATAAAAATCTTTAACAAATTTGATTTTATTCTATAATAATTACTATTTACAATTATATTAACTAAACTTATATTTTTTTCTCTAAATTAATCATATTTATATATGAAAAATATTACATATTGTATTTAAGAATTCAGTCACGTTATATTATATCACATTATTTACAAATATATCTACTTATTAATTTTTATGATTCTTATTTTTTTATTATCCTTAAATTCGACTGACATTACATTTTAATCATATACTTTATATTCATGTTTTGATATATTCTTATAATCTTATTAATAAACATATATTAATAATTAATTGATAATAGGAACTATATCTATGCTATCAAAAAGTTTATATAATTTATGTCTTCTGATATCTACTCCCTACGAAAATCTAAATTTATTTTCCAATGAAATCTGTGATTTGGATTATCCTATACTTGAAGAAATATATTTAAAGAAACTATTTAATTTTAAATGGAGAAAAAAACTGAATTCTTCATTTAAAAACTTCCAATTTGACTACATCTATGAGATATTGGATCAAAACTCTAATTTTATTAAATTAAAACTTAATTTAAAGATTTGTTTCATAGTACAAAATTCTCCAAATAACATACTTTCTGCTTGTATCCATGAGTATATTATCATTTTAGAACATTTAAACAATAAATTTAAATTTCGGTTTTTAATTGAAAATGAAGAAAATCCCCTTTTATATAACTATGTATTAAAGACTGACTTATCCCATATAGACAGTTTGATTTTTTCTAAAAAACAAAGCTTAGGTACTCCTAAACTTTCTTTAATTAATTTATTTTATGAAACTTTCATGACCTCTGGTTTCTTTTCCACTAACAGTCGTAGTCAAACTAAAGACTCAAACTTTAATATCACAGAAGCTTGTAATTATGCAGAAACTTTTGCATTGAAATCAAATCCTAATTATAAATCTTTTGAAGATATTGGCGGAGATTGTACAAATTTTGTGTCTCAAATTCTTTATGCGGGTGGCGTTAAACAAACTAAAGCTTGGAGCCCCTATACTAATCCTTGGATTAATGCCGAAGATCTTTATTTATATCTAACAACACATAAATTAGCTGATAAACTTTCTACTGAAACTTCCTTGACTAAAGGATGCTTAATTCAATTTTATACGCCTCAAATTGGAAGATTTTTTCATAATGGCTTTATTACTTATGAACTTCCAAATAATGATTATCTTTATTGTTGTCATAGTTATAATAAATTAAATTATCCACTTAGTGAAACTTTTCCAAATAGATATCCAACACTTAGAGCATTAAAAATAAACTAATATGGTATTCAGAAATAAAGGGTACTCTGTTGTAACGCTTCACAAAAGAGTACCCTTTATTTCTAGTTTGGATATATTTAAACAGTTATTTCACTTTTAATTTTTAATGCATCTTTATTATCATTGATAATTGGATCCACATATTCATCAATAAATTCTGTAACTTGGCTTGGTGATCTTCCAACAAACTTAGTAGGATCAATAATACCTAAGATTTCTTCCTTAGTAAGACCAAATGAACCATCATTTATGATTCTATCTATTAAGTCGTTATCTAAGCCTTCACCCTTTACTCTTTGAGCTGCTGCCATTGAGTGAACTCTAATATTTTCATGTAACTCCTGTCTATCCTTACCTCTTTTTACAGCTTCCATCATTATATTTTCAGTAGCCATAAATGGTAACTCATTTAATACATGAGAAGCTATTACCTTCTCGTATACTACCATATTTTCAGAAATATTTATGTACAAATTTAATACTCCATCTAATGCTAAAAACCCTTCAGCAACAGATAATCTCTTATTAGCTGAATCATCTAAAGTTCTTTCAAACCATTGAGTTCCTGCAGTTATTGCTGGATTTAATGCATCTACTATTACATATCTAGCTAATGCACTTATTCTTTCACTCCTCATAGGATTTCTCTTATATGCCATAGCTGATGATCCTATTTGATTCTTTTCAAACGGTTCTTCCATTTCTTTCATATTTTGAAGCAATCTTAAATCATTACTGAATTTGTAAGCACTTTGAGCAATTTCTGATAAAGTATTTAAAACTATTGAATCAAGCTTTCTTGGATAGGTTTGACCTGTAACTCCATAACTCTTATCAAATCCCATTTTCTCTGCTACCATTTTATCTAATGTTTTAACTTTACTTTCATCCCCATCAAAAAGTTCCATAAAACTTGCTTGTGTTCCAGTAGTTCCTTTAACACCTAAAAGCTTTAATTTTGATATTACAAAATCTATATTTTCAATATCCATTACTAGATCTTGCATCCATAATGTAGCTCTTTTACCTACTGTAGTTAATTGAGCTGGTTGAAAATGCGTAAACCCAAGTGTTGGCATATCTTTATATTCTAATGCAAAATTTTTCAAATGATTTAAAACTGTAACAATTTTATTTTTTATCAAATTTAAAGCATCTCTCATTATTATAACATCGGTGTTATCTCCAACATAACATGATGTAGCACCTAGATGAATAATCCCCTTAGCAGATGGACATTGAAGGCCATATGCATATACATGGCTCATTACATCATGTCTAACTTCTTTTTCTCTTTGAGCTGCTTCTTCATAGTTTATATCATTTATATGCTCTTTAAGTTCTTTTATTTGATCATCTGTTATATTTAATCCTAATTCTTTTTCACCCTCTGCAAGAGCTACCCATAATTTTCTCCATGTTGTAAATTTCATATCATCTGAAAAAATGAAACTCATTTCTTTAGATGCATACCTTGAATTTAAAGGTGTGCTGTATAAATTTCTCATTAAAAAACCTCCACACGAATATATTTTAAACTTTTTGTTTCAATATTCGTATTATATCATATCTTTTTCATTTTTGCCTATTAAAATTTTATTTTATGATAATCTGTCTTCCATTTTCTTTTTAAGTTACAGTATAAAAAATAATAAACCATTATATTTCACTGTAAGTTATTTTATTTCATGTTCCTAAATTATTCATAAATTAAAGTTTAATTTCTTGTTATTATTGTCTCTAAGATTCATATAAATATAATAAGACACATTCAAAAATATAAATTTTATCTTTGGACTATTATTTTCTTTCATATGCCTAATATTTATATAAAAGATTGGAGTGAAAAACTGTGTGTAAACTAAATATTTTCGATAAACTTTCTTTTTTACTAGTTTTTATAGGATCTATAAATTGGGGAACAATAGGATTATTCGACCTAAACTTGCTAAACATAATTTCTTTAAATAGTTCATTAATAGAAAGAGTAATCTATATTCTTATATTCTTTGCTGCTATAAATTTAGTTATATTATTATTCAGATGCAATTTAATTGTTGATGAAAATTAAATATTTACTAAGAATGTGCACAAAATAGATATACTAATACTATTAAAATATTTTTAATAATCCTTGCAACATATATTATTTATGCAAAAGAAAAAGGTTCCATATTAAAAATATGGAACCTTACTTTGTATATTAGTCTTCTAAAGTTTGAACTAATTTTACAATTTCTTCAACAGCTAAAGCTTCATCGTCTCCTGAAGCTACAACTTTGATTAAAGCATCTTTAGTTACTGCTAAAGATAATACTCCGATTAAGCTCTTAACATTTGCTTTCTTACCGTTATATTCTATACTAACGTCAGATTTAAATGATGAAGCCTTTTTAACTAGTAATGTTGCTGGTCTAGCATGAAGACCAGATGAATTTTTTACCGAAACCTCTTTTGCTATCATATATACACCTCTTTACAAAAAATTAAATAAATATAGCATTTAACTATTCTAGTATAATCGTTTTTATAAATAATTTCAACTTAAAAATCACTAGTTCTTCATTAATTTGAAAATAAATTTATTTATCTAGGTTGTACTATTAATTTTATAGCTGTTCTTTCTTCTCCATCTATTATTATATCTGTAAATGCGGGTACACAAACTATATCCTTTCCACTTGGAGCTATAAACCCTCTTGCAATGGCAATCGCCTTAACAGCTTGGTTTATCGCACCTGCTCCTACTGCTTGCATTTCCGCAATATTTTTTTCTTTTATTATTGCTGCGAGTGCACCTGCTACAGAATTGGGATTTGATTTTGTTGATACTTTTAATACGTCCATTTTTGTTATTCCTCCTAGAATTTATTCTACAAATCGTTTACATTAAATATATTCTATAACTGTTCTAAAAATCCTTCTTATAATTCGTAAAATTTGTAATTTTTTTCATTTGGTTAATTATTATAGATATTATACAATAAGCTTAACTATTATATTTCATTTAGACCTGTGAAAAAAGAATGAGTAAAATATACTTATATACTTCCTTTTTTTAAATGTGCTAAATAAAAAAAGGAAGTATATTTTATTATATAAACAAAATATACTTCATCTTTTATTTAGCAAAATCTACTGCTCTAGTTTCCCTTATCACATTAATTTTAATTTGTCCAGGATATTCAAGTTCTTCCTCGACACTCTTAGCTAAATTATGTGCTAATTCAATTGTCCCAGCATCATCAATCTTATCTGGTTTAACAATAATTCTAATCTCTCTACCAGCTTGAATGGCATATGACTTTTCTACACCTTCATGTGAATTTGCAATTTCCTCTAACTTTTCCAATCTCTTAATGTATGCTTCTAATGTCTCTCTTCTAGCCCCTGGTCTAGCTGCTGATATTGCATCCGCTGCTTGAACTAGTACGGCTTCTAAAGATTGCATTTCTACATCTGAATGATGCGCTGCTATTGCATTTATCACTAATGGTGATTCATGATACTTTTTAGCTAGATCTCCACCAATTAAAGCATGAGGCCCCTCTTGTTCTTGATCAACTGCTTTTCCAATATCATGTAGCAATCCTGCCCTTTTAGCTAGAGTAACATCTAAACCTAGCTCTGAAGCCATTAAACCAGCTAAGTACGAAACTTCTATGGAATGTTTTAAAACATTTTGCCCATAACTTGTTCTATACTTTAATCTACCAAGAAGTCTTATAATTTCTGGGTGTAGTCCATGTACACTAGTTTCAAGGGCTGCTTGTTCCCCTTCTTCTTTTATACTATTCTCTACGTCCTTAGTTGCTCTTTCAACCATCTCTTCGATTCTTGCTGGATGTATTCTGCCATCCACTATTAACTTTTCTAGTGCCATTCTTGCAACTTCTCTTCTAATCGGATCGAAGCTAGAAAGAATAACTGCTTCTGGAGTATCATCTATAATTAAATCCACCCCTGTTAATGTTTCTAAGGTTCTAATGTTTCTTCCTTCTCTACCTATTATTCTACCCTTCATCTCATCATTCGGTAGTGCAACAACGTGTACAGTTGTTTCAGACACATGATCA
>JAKBFR010000058.1 GCA_021837545.1 Bacillota bacterium
CGCGTTACATCAAAATCTTCAGTAATCAGAACAAATGCATGCCCCCTTATTTCGGCGGGTCATACGCATAATTTCATTTTTATGGGGAAATATATAAATAACAAAATTACCTATATTGATGCACTGGAGGGAGAATATGTTTAAGACTAGGGATTTTTACTTCAAAAAAGTTTATAATATTAGAGGCAAAAAAATTGGAATTGTAGAAGATTTATATATAGATTTTTATCTAGGAAAAGTTGTGGGATTTAAAGTATCTAATAGTATTTTATTTTCTAAAAAAAATTATGTGGATATGGAAGACATTATAGATATAGGTGAAGATATAATAATAAATTCTATAAGAAGAGGAGAAGGATTAACATTTAAAGAAATCAAGTATATGGAAATAATTGATACGTTAAGCAATATAAGAGGAGTTTTGGAAGATATAATAATAGATATACAAGATTATTCAATAAAAGCTATTGTGATAAGTTCGGGGTTAATAGATAAAATGATAAAAGGTAAGCAAATAATTCTTTTAAATAGATGCATACTTGGAGAAAAGTATATATTATATATTGGAAATGAAGGCATTTCATTTAAATCAATGCCACATAATATGGAGCAATATAATGCAACTAAGAAAGCGTAAAAAATTAATATTATCCATATTAATTTTATCTTGTGTTGTAGCTTTAATATTAGCTTATTTTTTTAATCATTCAATAAATACAATAGTAAATATTATTATTATGTCCTTTATTTTAGCGTATACTTTAAATCCTATTAGAGATACATTAGAAGCGAAATTTAAGGTAAGCAAGAGAATGGCTTCTATAATAGTTATATCAATAATCGTAGGAATTGTTACCACATGTATAATAGTTATAGTTCCTGCTTTATTCAATGAAATAGATAATATTAGTAATATATTTGACAAAATAAATAGTTTTTTAGAAGAAGCAGCTTTAAAATATAATTTAAATGACATTCCGGCAATTAATGTGATATATAATGAGATTTTAGAAAAAGGAAATACACTTTTGCTAAACTTTTCAGAAAGTGCTGTGGATAATTTAATTAAGTTTAGTGATAATATTATTTCATTTGCCATTATACCAATTATGATTTACTATTTTCTCTGTGATGGAAATAAGATATACAATAAAAGCTTGTTATTATTGCCCACAGAAAAAAGGGGAATAATTAAACAAATTTTAAAAGACATAGATAGGGTATTAACGAGATACATAGCGAGTCAACTGATGCTCTCCGGAGTTATAGGAGCCTTGACTTTTGTTTTGCTCTTAGCATTAAAAATCAAATTTCCTCTGTGGATTTCTATTTTAAATGCAATATTAAACATAATACCTTATTTTGGACCAATCTTTGGTGCAGTGCCAGCAATTATAGTTGCACTTTTAGATTCACCTGTAAAAGCACTTTGGGTGATTGTTGGAATGTTTGTAATTCAACAGCTAGAAGGAGATATTTTAGCTCCTAAAATGACAGGAGATAGTACAGATATGCATCCTTTTGTAATAATAATTTTATTGATTACAGGAGACAATTTTGGAGGGTTTATAGGAATGATATTGGCAGTTCCTATAGCTGTTATAATAAAAGTTTTATATGATGATATAAATTATTACTTATTTTAATATAGATAGACAACTTTTAAGTTGTATATTGACAGAATTATCTATTTGAAATATAATTTTGTGGAATAATAAAATATTAAGCGATGAATAGGACGAGTAGATTTATTATAGGTATTCAGAGAAGAAGTGGCTTTGGTGAAAACTTCTTATCTATATATTTTGAAGCTACCTAGGAGCTATAAATTACTAAGTGATGCGTAGGATTTATGCATAATTAGGGTGGTACCACGGAATTTCAGCTTTCGTCCCTTTGTTTTTTAGGGAGAGAGCTTTTTTTATGGTAAATTATACACATTAAAAAAGAGTGGCTATGCCACAATACGGAACTTTTCACCTATAAAAAGAGTGGCTTTTCTACAATCAGAAACTTGTCACCAATAATTATGAAAGCCTAAATCTTCATCAGAAGATTAAAAAATAAAAATTAAGATATTCCGAAGGGATATCATCATCAATTGTTAATTGTTAATTGTTAACTGTTAACTGTTAATTGAATAAGTGGAGGAATAAATTATGAAATTTATGAAAACAAATGATTTAAGAGAAGCATATTTGAAGTTTTTTGAAGGTAAAGAACATTTGAAATTGGAGAGTTTTCCTTTAGTTCCAAAGAATGATAAGAGTTTATTGTTAATAAACGCTGGAATGGCTCCATTAAAGCCTTATTTTACTGGGTTACAAGAACCGCCAAAAAAAAGAATTACAACTTGTCAAAAATGTATTAGAACTGGTGATATTGAAAATGTAGGGATAACAAGCAGACACTGTACTTTCTTTGAAATGCTTGGAAATTTCTCTTTCGGAGATTATTTTAAGAAAGAAATAATTCCATGGGCATGGGAGTTCATGACAGAAGTTTTAAAAATGCCGAAGGAAAAATTATATGTCACAATATATTTAGATGATGATGAAGCATATGAATTTTGGACTACACTTACAGATGTAGATAAGAGTCATATATTTAGATTGGGGAAAGAAGATAACTTCTGGGAACATGGTGCAGGTCCTTGTGGTCCTTGTACAGAAATTCATTTTAGCAGAACTGATGAAGTGCCTACTAATTCGGAAGAGTTTGTTGAGTTATCAGATGCAGATAAAATAATTGAAGTTTGGAACCTTGTGTTTACTCAATTCGATGGTGATGGAAAAGGTAATTACGAAAAGCTTGCAAGTACGAATATTGATACAGGAATGGGACTTGAAAGACTTGCTGTTGTAATGCAAAATAAGAAAAGTGTATTTGAAATTGATACATTAGAAAATATATTAAGTGAAGCTTCTAAAGTTGCTAATACTAAATATGGTGAAGATAGTAAATCGGATATTTCTCTAAGAATTATAACTGACCACATTAGATCTATAACGTTTATGATTTCAGATGATGTAATGCCATCAAATGAAGGAAGAGGCTACGTTTTAAGAAGGCTTCTTAGAAGAGCTGCAAGACACGGGAAAACTTTGGGAGTTAAAGACGCTTTCCTTTGTAATTTATGTGATATTGTTATTAGAGATTCAAAGGATGCATATCCAGAATTAGAAGCAAGAAAAGAATATATTAAAAAAGTTATTAAAATAGAAGAAGATAAATTTAGAGAAACTTTAGATTCAGGAATGGAAATATTAAATGGATTTATAAACGAATTAAAAGAAAATAATGAAAAAATTCTTAAAGGTGCAGATGGATTTAAACTATATGATACTTTTGGTTTTCCTATGGAATTAACAAAAGAAATATTAGAAGATGAAGGTTTATCTTTAGATGAAGTTGCTTTTAATGAAGAAATGAAAATTCAAAGAGATAGAGCTAGAAGTGCAAGAAAAACTTCTAATTATATGGGTGCAGATGTTAAAATATCAGATGCGATATCTGCAGATGTTGAAACTGTTTTTGATGGTTATGATAATGATACTTTAAATGCAGAAGTTAAGGTGTTAATTGAAGGCGACGATTTTGCAGAAACAATAACTGAAGGAAATAAGGCTATTGTAGTTACAGATGTTACTCCTTTATATGCAGAAATGGGTGGACAAATAGGAGATACAGGTATTATATTCAATGATAGCTTTAAAGGTAATGTTGTTGACACTAAAAAGAATATTGGCGGAAAGATAATTCACTTTGTAGAAGTTTTATCTGGAGAACTTAAAGTAGGGGATAAGGTTACTTTAGAAGTGGATAAAGTTAGACGTGAAAGTATTAAGAAAAATCATACTGCAACTCATCTTTTAGATAGAGCATTAGTTGAAGTTCTTGGATCACATGTGCATCAAGCTGGATCGTATGTAAGTAATGATAGACTTAGATTTGACTTCTCTCATTTTGAAGGTTTAACAGAAGAAGAAATAACAAAGGTTGAAGATTTGGTTAACGAAGCAATAACTAGTGTAACACCAGTTGTCACAGATGTTATGGATCTTCAAGATGCAAAAAATAGTGGTGCTATAGGTATATTTGATGATAAATATTCTGACAAAGTTAGAGTTGTAAAAGCTGGAGAATATTCTAAAGAATTATGTGGTGGAACTCATATAGATAATACTGGAAAGATAGGATTGTTTAAAATAATATCTGAAAGTGGTATTGCAGCAGGAACTAGAAGAATAGAAGCTGTGATTGGAAAAGAAGCTTATAAATTAGTAAATGAAAAGAAAGATTTGTTAAAAGAGATTTCGGGTAAATTTAAATGTTCAGAAAAGGAACTTTTAAATAAACTTGAACAACAAATTAAAGAATTAAAAGAAAAAGATAAAGAAATAGTGTCTTTAAAATCTAAATTTGCATCAATGGGAATAGACGATATAATAGCAAATGCAAAGAGTGTTAAAGACATCAATGTAATAGCATACGAATTAAAAGATGTTGATTCTGATGCTTTAAGGGACGTTTGCGAAAAGGTAAAAGATAAGGTTGATAATAGTATAGTATTACTTATGAGCGAAAATGCTGGAAAAGTTATTATATGTTCTATGGCGACTAAAAATGCAGTGGCTAAAGGCGCTCATTGTGGGAAATTAATAAAAGAGGTATCATCTATACTAGGTGGCGGTGGTGGCGGAAGACCAGACATGGCTCAAGCCGGTGGAAGATTACCTGAAAAAATACAAGAAGCAATAAAAGAGTCTTATAAAATAGTGGAAATTTTAGCAAAGTAGTATACTTTTTATAAAATATAGGTTATAATCTAAGTATTGATTGGTGAATATATTTTTAATATTAAGTTAATAATAACTATGGATATAGTTTCCTTAGATACTGATTAGGGGGTGTGTTGCTTTAGGCAACGGTGCGATGAGTAATAATATTGAACATACAATGCAATTTGATTTAAGTAAGAATAAAGAAGCCCTTACAAAAACAATATTAACAGAGGTTTATAATTCATTACAACAAAAAGGATATAATCCTATAAATCAGTTAGTTGGATATTTGATTTCAGGAGACCCTACTTACATCACTAATTACAACGGAGCAAGAGCTTTAGTAAGAAAACTCGAGAGAGATGACATACTAGAAGAGGTTATAAAGTCTTATTTAGAGATAAAGTAGAGAGTGCCCGTTTATGACGGGCACTCTTATTTTTTAAGAGGTGCGGAAATTTGATGATCAGGATATTAGGATTAGATGTAGGTTCAAAGACTATAGGAGTTGCAATAAGTGATCCATTAGGGTTCACAGCTCAAGGTTTGACTACAATAAGAAGAACTAAAAAAGAACAAGATATACAAGAAATAAAGAAGTTTTGTGATGAATATGACGTAAAAGTTATAGTGATCGGACTTCCAAAGAATATGAATGGAACAATAGGACCATCTGGAGAAATTACAATGGCTTTTGGAAAGCTAATAGAAGAAGAACTTAAAGTTGAAATAAAATTTTGGGATGAACGTTTAACTACTGTTGCAGCGCATAAAGCAATGATTGAAGCTGATTTATCAAGAAGTAAAAGAAAAAAAATAGTAGATAAAGTAGCATCAACGTACATACTTCAAGGATATTTAGATATGATCTCAAGATAAAATGTGTAATTGTTTGGAGTTTGAAATTTAAATAAGTATATTTATAGAAAAAATTAAGGATTAAATATGCTTTTATTAATAAATTAAAAAATAAAAAGTAGAAAGGAAATATTTATGGATAAGGATGCAAAATATGTATATATACCTGATCAAGATGGAAATGACGTTAAGTTTGAGGTGATTATATACTTTGAAATAGAAAAATTAAAAGGCCAATATATAATTGCGTCACCAGCATTGGAAGAAAATGATGAAGCATATGCTTTTAAAATTTTTAAAGATGAAGATGGTAGTGAATTATTTATAGCACTAGAAGATGAAGATGAAGAATTTAAAATGGTATTAGAAACTTATGATACTCTTATGGATGAAGACGGTTTAGTTCAAGAGTAGTATCTTAGAGTAGTGATTATTAAAATATAAAGTGAGGTGTTATGTATGGAGGTATCAAATTTAATTGATATGAATGCCTTAAAAGAAGATTTAAAAAAGAAGGGCTATAAATTAACGCCCCAAAGAAGATCTATTGTTGATACAATTATAGATAATGAAGGTAAACATTTAACAGCTGAGGAAATATATGATAAAGTTAAAATGAGTTGCCCGGAAATTGGGTTAGCGACAGTATATAGAACTATTCTTTTGTTAGAAGAACTAGGCGTTATATCGAGATTAGATTTAAATGATGGATGTAGTAGATATGAAATTGTACATTCTAATGAAACACATAGACACCATCATCTTATTTGTAATACTTGTCATAAAGTTTCAGAAGTACAAGATGATTTGTTAGAAGAACTTGAAGCGGGTATTGAGAAACAATATAAATTTAAAATTTTAGATCATAGTTTAAAATTTTATGGAATATGTGATGAATGTCAAAAAAAACTTAATGATGAATAAAAGGACTTCTAAATAAAGAAAGAACCTTTGTTTATAAATAATATAAGAAAAGGAGGGGAAATATGAAAAATGAAAGAGCGAAGGTAAAAATAATTCCTCTTGGCGGCATAAATGAAATTGGGAAAAACATAACAGCTATTGAATATAAGGAAGATATTATAGTAATAGATTGTGGATTAAAATTCCCAGATGACGATATGTTTGGAATAGATATTGTAATACCAGATATTTCATATCTAATTAAAAATTCCGAAAAGATTAAAGGAATATTTTTAACTCACGGACATGAAGACCATATAGGAGCATTACCTTATGTGTTAAAACAATTAAATGTTCCGGTTTATGGCACTAAGCTTACTCTCGGTATTGTTGAGACAAAACTAAAAGAACACGGTCTATTAGCTTCAACAGAATTAGTAAGAGTTAAGCCAAAAGATATAATTAAATTAGATAGCGTTTCAGTAGAATTCATAAAGACGAATCATTCAATTGCAGATTCAGTTGCGATTGCGATTCATACACCACTTGGCGTAGTACTTCATACGGGAGACTTTAAGATTGACTACACACCAATTGATGGAGAAATGATGGATTTTGCGAGACTAGCTGAATTAGGCAGAAAAGGTGTTTTGGTAATGATGGCGGATTCAACAAATGTTGAAAGACCGGGATATACTATGACAGAAAGAGTTGTGGGTGAAACATTCTTAAGGCTGTTTAATAAAGCAAGTGGCAGAATAATAGTTGCTACATTTGCATCTAATGTTCATAGAATTCAACAAATTATTACGGCAGCTGAGGCTTATGAAAAGAAAGTAGCTGTGTCTGGAAGAAGTATGGAGAATATTGTTCAAGTAGCAATAGAGCTTGGATATCTTACAATTGGAAAAGACGTACTTATTCCAGTAGATGAAATTTCAAAATATCCTAATGAGAAAGTTGTAATAATAACAACTGGCAGCCAAGGAGAACCTATGTCTGCACTTTCAAGAATGGCAGCTTCAGAACATAGAAAGATTAATGTGGTGCCAGGAGATACGGTTATTATTTCAGCTACACCAATACCTGGAAATGAAAAGTTGGTTTCAAAGGTTGTAAATCAATTATTTAAAAAAGGTGCTGAGGTAATATATGATTCTCAAGAAAAGATTCATGTGTCAGGTCACGCTTGTCAAGAAGAATTGAAACTAATGCACTCATTAGTTAAGCCAAGATTCTTCATTCCAGTCCATGGAGAATACAGACATTTAAAAAAACATGGAGAACTAGCAATGGAGCTTGGACTATCAGAGAAAAATTTATTGATACCTGAGAATGGCGATGTAATTGAAGTTGCAAGGAATTATATTAAAAAAAATGGTGCTGTTCTTTCAGGCCAAGTCTTTGTTGACGGACTTGGAGTTGGAGATGTTGGAAATATAGTTTTAAGAGATAGAAAACATCTTTCGCAAGATGGTATTTTAACAATTGTGGTTACAATGGAAAAGCAAACTGGTAGAATTGTATCTGGTCCAGACATAATTTCAAGAGGATTCGTATACGTTAGGGAATCAGAAGGACTTATGGATGACGCTAGAGAAATCGTAAAGTCAGTACTTAGAGATTGTGAAGAAAGACAAATTACTGACTGGGCAACATTAAAGTCTAAAATGAGGGATCAACTTAGAGAATTCCTTTATGAGAAGACTAAGAGAAAACCTATGATATTACCAATAATTATGGAATTTTAGAATATTTGAAATAAATAGTCGAATTGTACTAATATAACAAATAATTATTATTTTTTAATTAGTATATTAGTAAATTTTATAATTAATTTCGAATAGGGTTGACTTTTTTTGTTGGAGAGAGTAAAATTTAAGACAGTTGTGTAGGAAATTGGATGCGTAAAGTGTCCAATTTTCTTTTGGAAAAAAACAGTTATAGGTTTACATAGAATATATATAAGTGGTTTTAGTTAAGTTTATTCATAAAAAATACAAATTTTTAAATATCAAATCAAATAAGAAATTATTTACAATATATACTTAAATTTTAACGCATGTATATACATAACTATAGACAAACTAATAAAAATTTCGCAGCTAAATGCTGTATGGAGGAATAATAATGGAATTAACTAAAAGAGAAGACATAAGAAATATTGCTATCATAGCCCACGTTGACCATGGTAAGACAACTTTAGTAGATGCTTTGCTTAGACAAAGTCATACATTTAGAGTTAATGAAAAAGTAGAAGAAAGAGTAATGGATTCTAATGACTTAGAAAAAGAAAGAGGAATTACAATTCTTTCAAAAAATACTGCAGTAATTTATAATGATATAAAAATAAACATAGTAGACACCCCAGGACATGCTGATTTTGGTGGAGAAGTTGAACGTGTACTTAAGATGGTTGATTCAGTTCTACTTGTTGTTGATTCTTATGAAGGACCAATGCCACAAACTAAATTCGTTTTAAAGAAATCATTAGAACTAGGTTTAAAGCCAATCGTTATAATTAATAAAATAGATAAACCAAATGCTAGACCAACAGATGTTATTGATGAAGTATTTGACCTATTTGTAGAACTTGGAGCTAATGATTCACAATTAGATTTCCAAATTATTTATGCATCAGCTAGAGAAGGCTTTGCAAAATATAATGTAGATGACGAAAATAATGATATGACTCCAATATTTGACACAATATTAAAATATGTTGCACCACCAGAAGGATATGTAGATGAACCACTTCAAATGCTTGTTAGTACATTAGATACAAATGCATTTGTTGGAAAAATCGCAATTGGTAAAATACATAGAGGTACAGTGAAGAGAAATCAAACAGTTACTTTAATAAAGAGTGATGGATCAACTGGTAATTTCAAAATAACTAGTATATTTACGTATAAGGGATTAAAAAGAGAAGAAGCAGAAGAAGCTTCAATGGGAGATATAGTTGCAGTAAGTGGTGTTCTTGATGCTAATATAGGTGATACTATAGCAGATTCTACAATGCCAGAAGCACTTCCATTCTTAGAAATAGATGAACCAACATTAAACATGAACTTCATGGTTAATGATTCACCATTTGCAGGTCAAGAAGGTGATTTTGTAACATCAAGACATTTAAGAGATAGATTAATGAAGGAACTTGAAACAAATGTAAGTTTAAGAGTAAATGAACTTACTCCAGATTGTTTTGAAGTTGCAGGAAGAGGAGAACTTCATCTTTCAGTTCTTATTGAAACAATGAGAAGAGAAGGATATGAATTCCAAGTTTCAAAAGCAAATGTTATATTTAGAGAAGAAAATGGCCATAAGGAAGAACCAATGGAGTACTTAACAATTGATGTTCCAGAAGAATTTATGGGACCAGTTATGGAAAAACTAGGACCTAGAAAAGCTGAAATGGTTAATATGACATCAGCAGTAAATGGATATACAAGATTAGAATTCACAGTTCCAGCTAGAGGTCTTATTGGATTCAGAAGTGAATTAATGACTGATACAAAGGGTAACGGAATTATGAATCACGTATTCCATTCATATGAAAAGTACAAAGGCGAAATTCCAGGAAGAAGCAGAGGATCAATAGTTTCTTTTGAAACTGGAGATTCAATAGCATATGGATTATATAGTGCTCAAGAAAGAGGTCAATTGTTCATAGGAGCTGGTGTTCCAGTATACGGTGGTATGGTTGTTGGTGTTTCTGCAAGAGCAGACGATCTTGAAATTAATGTATGTAAAATGAAAAAACTTACTAATACAAGATCATCAGGTGCGGATGATGCATTAAAATTAACTCCACCACTTGATATGTCTCTTGAACAATGTTTAGAATTTATAAATGGTGATGAATTAGTAGAAGTTACACCAAAAACTATAAGAATGAGAAAAAGAATATTAGATAGTAATGAAAGAAGAAGAACTAGTAGTAGAGCTAAAAAGTAATTTTACTAAAAATGCTTTGAAATATTAAATAAAATCAATATAATTAAAGTAAATAGTCTTTATATAGGCTATTTACTTTTAATTGTATCTAGGAGAAAGTTTATGAAAGAATATAAACTCTTTAGAAAATTAATATTGTTATTTATAATTTTTGCATTTTGCATAGGATTTATTATTGTAATTTCGTATAATAAAGTAATAGAAAAGCCATTAAAATCAGATGCGAATACAATTATTATTGAAGTAAAGCAAGGCGAAGGGTTTAATGATATATTAAATAAGTTAGATAAAGAAAATAATTTATCTAATAAACTTTTGCTTAAAGTAAAATTAGCCATAGATAAAACAGATATAAACTTAAGAGAAGGCATATATGAAATAGATACTAATACAACACTAGCAAATTTAATAAACTCGCTAGAAAACAGCGATGGCGATAAAGATTTAGTGAAGTTAACAATTCCGGAAGGATACTCAATAGAAGAGATTGCGAGTACAGTAGAAGAAAAAGGCCTTTGTTCTAAAGTTGAATTTCTAAAAGCAGTTAAAAATTATGAATTACCTAAATATGTTAAGTCTAACGATAAAAAAAGATATAATTTAGAAGGATTTTTATATCCAGATACATATTTGATAGAAAAAAACTGCGATGCAAATTATATAATTAAGATTATGTTAAATCGATTTGAAGAGATATTAACGCAAGTAAAGGATGAAACCAAAGTTGATATAAAATCAGAAGATGTGGAAAAGATAATTAATATAGCTTCTATGATAGAAAAAGAAGCAAAAGTCCAAAAAGATAGACCGTTAATTTCATCTGTTATTTATAATAGATTAGAAAAGGATATCAAACTTCAATTAGATGCTGCAGTAATTTATGGTTTAGGATATCATGTAGACGTAGTACTAAATAAGCATTTACTAATAGATTCACCATATAATGTTTATAAATATAAGGGATTACCAGTAGGCCCTATAGCAAATCCAGGAATTGATTGCATTAAAGCTGCATTGATTCCAGAAAAAACAGATTATTTATATTATATTTTGCAAAAAGATGGATCTCATTATTTTACTAACAATTATAATGATTTTTTAAAGAAGAAGGAAGAACTAGGATATTAATATATCCGAAAATTAATATATATGGATGTTTAATGTGGAGAATAAATTTGGGATTTTAATTGTCAATTGTCAATTATCAATGTTCAATTGTGGTGGGAATTCTTACAGAATTTCTTAAATATATTTTCAAATTCCATGGGAATTTTTCAGCTCATTGAAAATTGGACATTGGGCATTGAGAATTGAAAATTATAATATTAAAATTGTGGAGGAAATTTATGAGCGAAATTACATATGACTATATGGAAGAATATATTAGAGGCTTAATTCCTGATAGAGATGGTACTTTAAAAGAAATAGAAGATTTTGCAAGGGAAAATAGGGTTCCTATTGTTCAAAAGGAAACTGGTGTGTTTCTTGAATTTATGACTAGTATGAAAAAGCCTAAAAGAATATTAGAACTTGGAACCGCTGTAGGTTTTTCAGCAATACTAATGTATGAAGCTTCAGGGAATGAACCAGAAATTATAACAATTGAACGTGATGAAAAAATGATAGAATTAGCTACTTTAAATTTAGAAAAGTTTAATTTAAGCCATAAAATAAAGATTGAGCAAGGGGATTGCTTAGAAGTTTTAGAAAAGCTAAATGAACCATTTGATTTGATTTTTATGGATGCAGGCAAAGGTCATTATAATCATTTTTTGCCTCATTGTTTAAGATTACTTAAAGAAGATGGTATAATAGTAGCCGATAATGTTTTATTTAGAGGCATGGTTGCATCACAAGAATTAGTTAAAAGAAGAAAAATAACAATAGTAAAAAGAATGAGGACTTATTTGGAATTAGTTACTCAAGATAAAAACTTAATAACATCTGTCATACCTATGGGAGATGGGATTGCAGTTACTAAGAGGAGGTAAATTAAAATGATAAGACCAGAAATTTTAGCACCAGCAGGAAATTTAGACAAACTTAAAATAGCAATAGATTTTGGGGCTGATGCAGTATACCTTGGAGGAAGCAAACTTAATTTAAGAGCTTTTGCTGATAATTTTACAAATGAAAAATTAAAAGAAGGCGTAGAATATGCACATGAAAGAAACAGAAAAGTTTATGTGACAATGAATGTCTTTCCTCATAATGAAGATTTAAGTGGAGTTGAGGAATATTTAAAAGAGTTATATGAAATAGGAATTGATGCAATAATAGCATCGGATCCAGCAATAATATCTGCTGCAAGAGAAGTTGTACCAGAATTAGAAATTCATTTAAGTACTCAAGCCAATAATGTTAATTGGAGAGCAGCTAAGTTTTGGTATGATCAAGGTGTCAAAAGAATAGTTATGGCAAGAGAGCTAAGTTTAATTGAAATTAAGCAAATGAAAGATAATTTGCCAGAAGATTGTGAAATTGAAGCTTTTGTTCATGGAGCAATGTGTATAAGTTATTCAGGAAGATGTTTCCTTTCTAATTATATGGTTGGAAGAGATGCCAATAGAGGTGCTTGTGCTCAACCATGCAGATATAATTATAGTTTGGTTGAAGAAAAAAGACCAGGGGAATATTACCCTATAGTTGAAGATGAAAATGGAACATATATAATGAATTCAAAAGATTTATGCATGATTGAACATATTGATGATGTTATTAAGGCAGGCGTATATTCGCTTAAAATTGAAGGAAGAATGAAAAGTTTATATTATGTAGCGGCTGTGGTTAAATCTTATAAGCAAGCTGTAGATGCATATATGAAGGATCCTGAGAATTATAAGTTTGATCCAAAATGGATGGAGAATTTAAACAATGTAAGTCATAGACAATATCATACAGGTTTTTATTATGGGCAAAATAATGAACAAGTGTATGAAGATTCTGGATATATAAGAAATGCAGATATAGTTGGAATTGTAAGAGCATATGATGAAGAAACAAAAATAGCGACAATTGAACATAAAAACAAAGTTTTAAATGGAGATACAGTTGAAGTTTTAAGACCAGAAGGCGATAATTTTGAAATTGTACTTCATGATATGACTGAAGAAAATGGAACTCCAATTGAGAAAGCAGCCAGAGCACAAATGACGTATAAAGTGAAAGTGGATATGCCACTAGCACCAAAAGATTTACTAATTAAAAATAAAGAATAAAATACTTATTATATGTAAAAAAAATTTTTCTTTGA
>JAKBFR010000261.1 GCA_021837545.1 Bacillota bacterium
AACTTAAAACAGACATCCAAAGTATCTTTAATATCTACTGTTTCTGCAATTCCTGTAAATCCATTTTCCTTATTTGTTATAAAATCATCAAAACTATTAAGACCACAACATATTACAGGTACATCCTTAAACAAATCCTCATGATATTTCTTTAAGAAATTATAGGCGTCATTATCACTAGCAATGATAACATCGAATTTATGATCCTTAAATTTATATTTATATAATTCATATAAATTACTTAAATGCTTCTCATCTTTTATTGTTTTTGTATCCATGTATTCTATCCGAATTACATTATCATTATTTTCTAAAACACTTTCTATTCCTTTGACGGTGCCATCAGTCCACGCATATCCCTTATGATAGGAGTTAAGAATAAGTATATGATTTTTTTTACTTTCCTCAGCAAATGACACCTTCACATTCAAATAAAATATATTAATTACAATTAATATTATAATTATAGGTTTTTTCATAGAATATGCGCTCATATCTTATTTCCTCCCTATCTTGTGAAATAAATCACTATACTCTATAATTCCACATAAATACATTTTTCCCTCTATTTATACCACAAAAATAAATTTTACAGAATAAAAAACCTTAATTTCTGTATTTATTAAGAAATTAAGGTTTTTTTGTTAATTTTTCATATTCTAATTCTTGCTTGTTTCTAGTTATAATCTAAGGTCTCTTTCTAAGACCACTTCTAAATGTTGTTAAAATGCAAAATTTCCATTTTCAAATACAGGTATTTCTTTTCCCTCTGCAGTAATACCTATTATTTGCAAATCTTCTGTGCCAACCATAAAATCTTCATGCACAAAGGAATCATTAACTTCTAGTTTTACAAGTTCCTCATCACTTAAATTTTCACCATTTTTTATGCATACTGGATATGCTTTTCCAATAGCCAAATGACAAGAGGCATTTTCATCAAAAAGTGTGTTGTAAAATAATATATTTGAATTTGATATTGGAGAATCATGTGGTACTAATGCTACTTCACCAAGATAATATGATCCTTCATCAGTCTCAATAATACTCTTTAAAATATCATAACCTTTTTCAGCTTTGAAATCTATAATCCTGCCATCTTTAAAAGTAAGTGAAAATTCTTCAATTAAATTTCCATTATAGTTTAATGGCTTTGAGCTTACTACTACTCCATTAACTCCTGTTTTCTTAGGAAGTGTAAATACCTCTTCAGTAGGCATATTAGCTATAAACTCTACACCTTCTGGAGTATAATCTGATCCTCCAAGCCATAAATGATTTTCTGGAAGCTCAATCTTAAGATCAGTACCCAATGAATTTTTATATTGTAGATATTTAAAGTTATTTGAATTTAAAAAGTCCATACTTTTCTTTAAGTTCCTTTTGTGAGTTTCCCATGAAGCAACTGGGTCAATTGTATCTACTCTTACAGTTTTGAATATAGCATTCCAAAGTTCTTCCATTGCTTCATCTTCCGATAACTTTGGAAAAACTTTTTTTGCCCAAGATATAGTTGGAATTGATGCAACACACCAAACATTTCTATTGCTCATGAGTCTTTCTCTATATTCCTTTATTGCAGTACTAGCTGCTTTATGTGATTTTGCCATTCTCTCAGGATTAACATCTTTCATAAGCTCAGGGTCAGAAGCTGAAATACTTAAGAAAGCAGCTCCCTTTCGAACATTTGATAAGTAAAAATCTCTTTGCCAGTCTGGGTATTCTTCAAAAATTTCTTCTGGAGCATGCATAAACTTAATTTTTGAAGATAATTCATCTCTCCAGTTTATAACTACCTCTCTTGCACCTTCAATATAAGCAATTCTAGAAGCTATTCTAGCAAAAGACGCACACTCTATAGGAGAATTGATCACAAGTGTTTGATCCTTTTGAATGTTAATTCCCGTCTTCACCAATAAAAGAGCGTATTTTTCTAATAATTCATTATTCATAATAAAACTCCCCCTAATAAGTCTAAATATAAGTTATATAATTCATTAACTTTATTTATGACATTTTAATGCTATCACCCAAGAAAATTATACCATAAAAAGTCATTTTAGAGAATTTAATGTTAAAATATTACTTTAACAATTTTATCATTGAGCCATTTTTAAGACTTGCTGCATTACCTTCATCTATATCAACATGCATTTCAAGCGCATAATCCTTGTGAACTCTAACTAACACATTATCAAATATCAATCCTCTTTTACCCTCTACTTTTACACTAACAATTTCCTTGTCTAAAACGCCAAAACTCTCGGCATCAGAGGTGTGCATATGTATATGTCTAGCAGCTACAATAACACCTTTATCTATAGTAATTTCTCCTTTTGGCCCAACAATTTTTGCACCAGGACTATCCACTAAATCACCTGAATCTCTAACAGGTGGGTTAACACCTAAAACAAAACTATCTGTTAGGGAAACTTCAACTTGTGTTTCTTTTCGAGTAGGTCCTAGTATTCTTACGCCCTTCAGAGTTCCCTTTACCCCTGCCACATCAACTTTTTCTTCTGCTGCATATTGTCCTGGTTGTGATAAATCCTTCCACTTTGTTAATTCATAACCTTCTCCAAATAGAACCTCTAAATCTTCTTTACTTAAATGAATGTGTCTATTTGATAAGCCAACTGGTACCATTTCTTTTAACATAACATTCTCTCCTTTACTTTTTATAATTTTAATCAGCATATCCCCTATGCCCACATTGTATCCAGTACAGGCATAGATTCCATTTATGCGTTTATTAGTAGTATCCCCGATGTTATTATAATTATTAGAAACAAGCACTAAAGGAAGTTTATCGGGGTCCAAATACATTCTTCTAGCTATGGTA
>JAKBFR010000262.1 GCA_021837545.1 Bacillota bacterium
TTGTGCTACAGGAACTAATAATATTGGAGATGCATTTAGAACTATAAAACATGGTTATGCTGACGTTATGCTTGCAGGTGGAGCTGAAGCTCCTATAACTAGACTTGGAGTTACTGGATTTAATAGTATGAAAGCTTTAAATACAGATAACAATCCTAAAAAAGCATCTATTCCTTTTGATAAGGATAGAAGTGGATTTGTAATGGGCGAAGGGGCAGGACTTGTAGTTCTTGAATCTTTAGAACATGCACAGGCGAGAGGCGCAAATATTATAGCTGAAATTGTAGGGTATGGTTCAACTTGTGATGCATATCATATTACTTCACCAGCACCGGATGGTAGTGGAGCTGCAAGAGCTATGTTAGATGCTTTGAAAGAAGCTGGAATTAAACCAGAGCAAGTTTCTTATATAAATGCGCATGGAACTTCAACACCATTAAATGATAAATTTGAAACAGCTGCAATTAAGACAGCATTTGGAGAAGATGCATATAAGATTCCAATATCTTCAACAAAATCTATGACTGGTCATCTTCTAGGAGCGGCAGGAGCAATTGAAGCAATAATATGTGCAAAAGCTCTTCAAGAAGGATTCATTCCACCAACAATTGGATATGAAACAAAAGATGAAGAATTAGATTTAGATTATGTACCTAATGTTGGAAGAAAACAAGAATTAGAATATGCACTTACAAATTCATTAGGATTTGGTGGTCATAATGCAACTTTACTTTTAAAGAAGTGGAAGTAATAGATTAGATTAAAAAGTAAGAAACAAAGATACTTAACTTTTAAGTTATATTTATACGGTAAAGTAATAATTGTCAATGTTCAATGCTCAATTTTCAATTGTTGATAATTGAGCATTGAGTATTGATAATTAATAATTAAATTACTAAGTATTAAGTATAAATTTTAAGATAAGTATCTATAAGTTTTTTGAAGATGTCTTAATTATAGGAGGATATATTTATGGAATTTGAAAATATTAAAGAATTGATTCAATTAGTTGATTCTTCAAGTTTGGCTTTTTTTGAGCTTGAATGTGGCAATGACCATATAAAAATGGATAAATCATTAAGCAGAGGGCTATCAGATAATAATTTGACTAACTTAAGTAATACTAGTAAGGTAAATAATGTGGATAACATGAATACTGTAATAAATTCAGTTAGTTCAATAGAAAAATCAGAAACTAATGATGTAAAGATTGAAACTTTAAAAGATACTGGAAAAGAGATAGTTATAGAAGATAAGAATATAAAAGTTATAACATCTCCAATGGTAGGAACATTTTATTCTTCCGCATCACCAGAAAGCCCAACTCTTGCAGAAGTTGGAAATACAGTTTCTAAAGGCAATGTTATTTGTATAATAGAAGCTATGAAGCTTATGAATGAAATAGAAAGTGATTTTAATGGAATAGTTGTTGAACGTTTAGTTAATGATGGAGATATGGTAGAATACGGTCAACCATTATTTAAAATTAAGGGGGAATAGACTTTGCTTAACATAAAAGAAATAAAAGAAATTTTACCTCATAGATATCCATTTTTATTAGTTGATAGAGTTATTGAAATGGAACTAGGAGAAAAAAAATTTGTAAGAGCATACAAAAATGTTTCTGCAAATGAAGAATTTTTTAATGGACATTTTCCAGAAGAACCAATTATGCCTGGAGTATTACAAATAGAAGCACTAGCTCAAGCAGGCGCAGTTGCTCTACTATCAATGGATGAATTTAAAGGAAAAATACCATTATTTGCAGGTACAAATAAAGTTAGATTTAAACGTAAAGTTGTACCAGGAGATAAATTAGATTTATATTGTGAAATTATAAAAATCAAAGGACCAATAGGTATTGGAAAAGGAATTGCAACAGTTGATGGAAAATTAGCTTGTGAAGCTGAAATACTTTTTGCTATAGGATAGGTGATAAAAATGTTCAAAAAAGTGCTAATTGCCAATAGAGGAGAAATTGCAGTAAGAATAATTAGAGCGTGTAGGGAAATGGGAATAAGTACAGTTGCTGTTTATTCAGAAATAGATAAAGAAGCACTTCATACGCAGTTAGCAGATGAAGCTGTATGTATTGGACCTGCAATGCCTAAAGACAGTTATTTAAATATAACTAATATTTTAAGTGCATGTGTTTTAACTGGTGCAGATGCTATACATCCAGGCTTTGGATTTTTATCAGAAAATCCAAAGTTTGCAAAAATGTGTAGACAATGCAATATAAAATTTATAGGTCCTGATTATGAAACAATTGAATGGATAGGAAATAAAGCTAAGGCTAGAGAAATCATGAAGTCTTGTGGAGTTCCAGTAGTACCAGGGTATGAAGGGAAAATAAGAGATGAAGCACATGCCTTAGAACTAGGAAAAAACATTGGATATCCTGTAATGATAAAAGCAGCAGCAGGTGGCGGTGGAAAAGGAATAAGAATTGCTAATAATGATGAAGAATTCTTGATGGGATTTAAAACAGCTAAAGCAGAAGCGAAAGCTTGCTTTGGAGATGATACATTATATTTAGAAAAATTTGTTCAAAAACCAAAACATATTGAATTTCAAATATTAGCTGATGAGTATGGCCATGTAATACATTTAGGTGAAAGAGAATGTTCAATGCAAAGAAAAAACCAAAAGGTTTTAGAAGAAGCTCCATCTAATGTATTAAATGAAGAGTTACGTGCTAAAATGGGTGAAGCTGCAAAGATGGCAGCTCTTGCTGTAGATTATAAAAATGCAGGAACTATAGAATTTTTATTTGATAAAGATAATAATTACTATTTTATGGAAATGAATACAAGAATACAAGTAGAA
>JAKBFR010000263.1 GCA_021837545.1 Bacillota bacterium
GTCATTAGACACTATGATTAATGTTGGAGCATTATAATAAAAATTATAATTATCATTTTCTGCAGCTTTTTTACCAGACTTTTTCGAGCGATAGGTTTTCTCATCCACTTCTAAATTTTTAAAGCCTTCCCTTACTAGAGCGTTAAGTTGTTCTAGCTTTTCTATGTTTTGAACCACAGTAAATCTCCAAGTTTGTGAATTGCCACCACTTGGTGCATACTTTCCAGCTTCAATAATACAATTTAATTGATTATCGGAAATCTGTTCCTCCTTATAAGTTCTAATGCTTCTTCTTGTCAAAATGTTTTTCATTACTTCATTCATTTATATCTTTCCTTCTTTCTTATATAATTTAAAAACTATTGCATGAGCCATAGCAATGCCCTTTTAAATCTATTAGGTAGATCCGAAAAATGTCCGCCATCATTCCATTCAAATATGATATTTTCTTTGGATTCAAGTTGTTCTTCTAGTAAGAGAGAAGCTTTACGTGTGCGTTCACCTACTTTTGCCATGCGCTGATTTCTGCTACGTTCCTCGGCTCTTCCAAGAGACATGTACACCCTACTAAAAACATTTGTTGGTATGTGAGAATCCATAAATTCTATCCACCCATCATACCACAACGAACCTGACATGCATCCTATCTTACCAAATACATTAATTATATAAAGGGCATACAAGGCAGTAAGTCCCCCCAAAGAATATCCGATAAGAGCAGTATTAGAGGGCGCCGGTTTTGTTTTATAATGCTCATCTATAAAGGGTTTAATAGTATTTGCAAGTAAATTAAGATAGCTTGTTGCCCCTCCTGTAAAAGACTCACTTTTTTTTGATAAAGGAGGAGCAAGCCAGGGTGTAAAATCCTCATTCCAATTTTTCACCATAACACTTATGGCAATAAACTCACTGCAATCTACTCCAAAATGGGATTCCATGTCTTCCATTATCTCCGATATATTGTCTTCACCATTTATATATACAACAGGATAACCTACATCATTTATGTAGTATTCAGGTGGTAGATATAATGTACACTCATAACCTGCTATAGATAAATTCTGTATATTACCTTGAATCATTTCACTCATTAAAACTCTCCTCTTTCCTGCAATATCCTATACTTTTATAAAAACATTCCCCAATTTCTAATTCACCACATTCTACAAGTTCAACATAGGGTAATTATCTAATTATATCATCATTGACTTAAATTGGATATAATCCATGAATGCATGACTTCCAGTAAGTAAATACATTGATTCCGTAAAAACCTATACAAGTAAGACTAATAATATATAATTTCACTAAGAATATTACTCATAATACGACAAAATGTAAATCAAAGTTAAATTCATTACCAATTAGCTTTGACCTATATTTTAATGAGTTTGTTTTTTATATCTACAATATTATACAAACACCAAAATAAGGCTACAGATATAATTTGTGTATTCAATAGCCTCACACAAACAAAATCTAAGTTTTTACATATCATAATATAAAGACATATCTATAAAATAAAACAGTATAGGAGAGAAAAAAATGGTTAATGTAACGAAAATCTACCTTCCTGAACTAAAGAAATATGAAGAATATTTAGAGAAAATATTTAAACTTGGTTTTGTTACCAATAATGGTCCATTAGTAAAAGAACTACAAAATAGGTTGGAAAAATATTTAGGAATAAAGCATATACTTTTGGTTGCAAATGGAACAATAGCCCTTCAGATTGCCTATAAGCTTTTAGATATAAAAGGCGAAGCGATTACTACACCATTTTCTTTTGTAGCAACGACTAGTAGTCAAATATGGCAAGGTATTAATCCAGTTTTTGCTGATATAAATAAAGACACCTTTAATATAGATTATAAAAAAATCGAAGAGAAAATTTCAAAAACTACTTCAGCTATAATTCCTGTGCATGTGTTTGGAAATGCCTGTGATGTAGAAAAAATAGATGAAATAGCTAAAAAATTTAATCTAAAAGTAATTTACGATGCTGCCCATGCTTTTGGAGTTAAATACAAAGGAAACAGTGTACTAAGTTATGGTGATATATCTACCCTTAGTTTTCATGCCACTAAAGTTTTTCATACCATAGAAGGCGGTGCACTTGTAATAAACGATGATGAAATTTATGACAAGGCCAGAAGAATAATTAATTTTGGAATAAGTGATGAGGAGCATATAACTGAGGTTGGTATAAACGGAAGGATGAATGAATTTGAAGCAGCCATGGGATTATGTGTATTGGATGATATAGACAAAATATTTGAAAATAGAAAAAAAGCATATGAAAACTATATGAACTACCTAAGTAAAAATGTGATTAGACAAGAACAAAATATAATTAGCAGCTTAAATTACTGCTATTTTCCGGTAGTATTTAAAGATGAAGAAACTCTATTAAAAGTAAAAGGAGCTCTTGCAAATGAAAATATTTATCCAAGAAGATATTTTTATCCATCTCTAAATAATTTACCCTATATAAAAGACAAAACTCAAGGTGCACCCAATTCAGAGTTTGTTTCAAGCAGAATCCTTTGTTTGCCACTGTATGATTCACTAGAACTTGCAGTACAAAGGAATATTATAAGCATTATAAATAAAATAGCCTGAATATTAAAAAGATACTCGCTATATCCTTTAGGAGATGTTTGTTTTGAATATTATAGTTATTGGTTCTTCTGGACATGCTAAAGTTGTAATTGATTGTATTGAAAAAGAAAATAAATATGAAATTATTGGGTTGCTAGATAGATTTAAAGAAGTGGGTTCTAGCTCCTTTGGATATAAAATACTTGGAAAAGAAGAGGATT
>JAKBFR010000264.1 GCA_021837545.1 Bacillota bacterium
AAAAGTTGAATAAGATCAAAGAGCAATCACAAATGAAGGTGAGGATAAAATTGACAGTGTTGTCAAATATATCTTATCTATGTGCGAGGAGATAACTCCATTAGCTTTGCAGAAATTATTGTATTATTCTCAGGCATTTTATAAAATTTTTAATGAGGACTATTTATTTAGTAATGATTGTGAAGCGTGGGTTCATGGCCCAGTTTATAGAAAAATCTATTACAAATATAAAAATCATGGATATAATCCTATTGAAGAGAACATTGAATATAAAAATATTGAGTTAACTCAAATTGAAAAGGAAGTATTAGATAATGTTATAACAAACCTAGGGTGCTACAGTGGTAAGATTTTAGAAAAGATGACCCACATCGAAATGCCATGGAGGATTACTAGAAAAGGATTAAGCAATGATGAATTATCAGATAAAATTATTGAAAAACAGTTAATTAGTGAATATTTTCATGATATAAAAGACAAATATAATATGCTAAATATTTCTGACATTAGGGATTATAGTGTAGAGTTTTTTAATAAAATAAATAATTAAAAAAAGTATGAAAGTGCAATCACAGAATATATTCTTGATACTTATAAAATTGTAGATAGTATAACAATTAATAATATATACAATTAAGGCTACTTTAACCAGTAGTCTTAATTTATGCACAAAACTAAGGTAACGCGCAGTTGAATATCATTATAACCCACCTATTACAAAAAAATCCTAATAAAAATTTATTTATCTTGTAATTTTATTATATAATAGATAAAAAGAAGTACTATTAAGATGCTATAAGTATATTTATGTAATCCAATTACATGAAAAATACAATAAAACAGAGAGATTCACATGGAATATTTCTTTAGGAGGGAAGAATCATAAAAACAATACAAGATTTCAACAAAAAAATACTAAAACTAAGCGAAATTCAAGAATACTTTAAACTTCACGATTACACGGATTTAATAGATTTTATATCTGTGAAAAAGCAGCAAGGAGAGCTTATAGAGGTAAGTAGTAGCAAGACTAATGGTATGAATCCTCCTCTTTACAACAAATATAAAGTTCTACCTTTAAAAGAGGATAATAAAGATTTCATTGATGAAATAAATTATGCCTTGTATTTTTCCTTCAATAAAAGCTACTATTTAAATAACATAGATAAATATAAAGAAGATAGACCATATATAGCTGCCCTTACAAATTATTTTAGAGAAAATAATTTAAAGCTCGGTATTCCAATGTCTATTAATGAAAGAAGTTATGATATTTGGGGAGAAGAAAAGTTTTTGAAAGATGGCAGTGGCAAAAGGATACTTAAAAATTTGGGTATAATTATAGAAGACTTGAATGTTTATAGCACTCCAGAACCCTTTGTATACTTTTCTGCAAATAAATCTTTGGAGCAAAGAGTTCTGATTTTGGAAAATAAGGATTCCTGGTATACTTTAAGAAAACTCATGCTAGAAGGTGAAAATATCTTTATAGGAGAAAGTATTGACACAATAATTTACGGTGCTGGTAAGGGGATAGAAAAATCCTTAGAGGATTTTGAGGCTACAGCTCCAGAGTATCTTAGAAGTCCAATAGAAATCCTATATTGGGGTGATATTGATTACGAAGGAATATCCATCTATGAAAGATTAAAGGATAGATATAGTGATTTACTTAATATAAAATTATTTAAGGAAGCTTATAAATTAATGCTGAGTTTAGCAAAGAATAGGGTCTTAGCACTATCAAAGGACAATCAAAATAAAAATATAAAGGATGCGTTTTTTAGTGAGCTGAGCGTAGAGCCTGTTGAGTATATAAAAAACATTTTAAGCAAGGGCTTATATATACCACAGGAAATAGTTAACTATGAGATTTTGAAGGGTGGGAACAGGTAATTTGTTTGATTTTTTGCGAAACTTTGAAAAAAGAATGGAAAAGCTATCATATTCTTTCCTTATTGATTATGTAGTAGCTACTAAAAATTTATTAAATAATTATGGTTTTGATAATATTCAAGGTATCAATCTTGTATATACCCTTATGTGTTTTGTGCTTGATAAATCCTTGAAGGATGAAGAATGTACCTTGGAGCATATGAGCAGTTTCTTAGATAATATAATTTCCAAGTACTACTTTCAAACTTTAAGTGAAGAAGAAACCCATGAAATCACAAGGTTTATAGTGTATAAGGTACTAAGAAATGACGGTAAGCCCTTTTCCTTTGATGCACATAATTATACGGAGGATAAAATTATAATCTTTCAATATCATTTGCTTCAGCAAAGACCCTCTAAAAGTAACAAAGATAAGAGTACCTTCTATTTGACGGAGGAAGGCTATAGACTTTTACTAGGTTCTTTTGAGGTGGATGAAAAAACACAGATTGATATAAATCAAATGGTGTTAGAGCTAAGTTTAAAAAGAAAGAATTTTACTCAAGGGTTAATTGCCATAGAGAATTTAAATAATCTTATAACCTCTCAAATCAATATTATTAATAATTTTATTATAAAAACTAGAGAGAATATACTTGCTATAAATCAAGAGGAATTTGAAGAGAATTTTGTTAAGAATATAGAAGTTTTAAGAGAACAAAATACAAAGTTTGATGAACTTAAGGGAATTATTGTTTTAGAGGAAAAACGTCTTAGATCTGCAGAAGGAACTACCTTAGAGGCTTCCTATGAATCCTTAAGGCAGCTTGGAAGGATTAAGGAATTACTTATAAGTATATCTCAAAAGGCAGGGAAACTTATAAATAAGCATTTTGAGTTTAAAAAGGAGTACATAAAGGCTTTAGAGGATATAAGTTATTA
>JAKBFR010000059.1 GCA_021837545.1 Bacillota bacterium
AACTAGCATCTCGTGACGATGGCATAGAGGTAACACTCCTTCCCATTCCGAACAGGACAGTTAAGGTCTATAGCGCCGATGGTACTGCACGGGTGACTGTGTGGCAGAGTAGGACGTTGCGAGGTAAATTAAAAGGATCTTTAGCTCAGTTGGTTAGAGCAACCGGCTCATAACCGGTAGGTCTAGGGTTCGAGTCCCTGAAGGTCCACCATGGGGGTTTAGCTCAGTTGGGAGAGCACCTGCCTTGCACGCAGGGGGTCAAGGGTTCGAATCCCTTAATCTCCACCAGTATAAAGTTATGAAGTAATTCATAACTTTTTTTTGTTTACATAATTATTTTGTTTAGATGGTTGAAGAACATAATATGCGGATAAGAATTATTGAATAATATAATACTTTTCATTACTTTTGGTAATTTTTTAAAGTATAATAATAATATAGAGAAAATATATTTATAAATATTAATAATATATGATAATTGTAATTAATAATAGGAGGAGAGTATGAATTCCATTAATAGAAGAGAAAACATAATTAAACTACTCTTAGAAAGCAATGAACCAATAAAAGGGAGTGTAATAGCAAAAAAGTATTCTGTAACTAGACAAGTAATAGTAAAAGATATAGCAATTCTTAGAGCTAAGGGAAAAAATATAATAGCAACTCCAGATGGGTATATGATTAATAAAAATGAAAATAAAGTTAAAGCAATTATTGCAGTAACACATAATGAAGAAGAAATGTTTAATGAAATGAGTATAGTAATTAAATATGGTGGAACAATTGAAGATGTGATAGTAGAGCATCCTTTATATGGACAAATGGCTGGAATGCTTATGATTAAAAATTATAATGAATTAAATAAATTTGTTGAAAAATATGAAGAGCAAAGGGCTAGATTATTATCCGTATTGACTAATGGAGTTCATCTTCATACTATATCAGCAGAAAATGAACAGGATATTAATTTAATTATATCGGAATTAAAAAAGTGTAATTTTATAGTTTCAGATTTGGAGGATTAATGATGGATTATGATGTATTAATTTTAGGTGGAGGGATAATTGGATGTGCAGTGGCATATGAACTTTCTAAATATAATATAAATATAGCTCTAATTGAAAAGGATTATGATATAGCAAATGATTTATCTTGCTCTAATACAGCAGTTATTTATGATGGTTCAGAAACATATGATAATAGTATATGCAAATTAGAAAAAATAGGAATGAATTTAATTGAAAAGCACTGTCAAAAATTTAACATTAGATATAATAAAGTAGGTGCATTAAGAATTTCATCAAATCAAGCTAGATATAATGTATTTGATATAATGCATAAAAATGCTAGGCAACGTGGTATAGATGGAGTACATATAATAGATCATAATGAAATTTATAATATAGAACCTAATTTAGGTATAAATACAAATAGGGCTTTGTATTCTGAGAATATTGCATTAATTTCCCCTTATAATTTAGCTGTTTCTTATGCAGAAGTTGCGGCTGATAATGGAGTTAATTTTAGATTAGAAGAAGAAGTTATAGATATTAAAAACATTTCTAAGGGATTTAAGGTAACTACAAATAAAAATAAATTTACTTGTAAATTTGTAATTAATACAATTTCGAATGAAATTTCTACGGATAAGCAAAATGAAAGTTATAGTGAGATAAGAAATAAAAAAATGAAATATATATTGTTTAATCAAGAATTACAGAATAATATAAATGGTGTTGTTATTAATGATATTGATGATGATACATTTATAATAAATATTTCAACATTATCAAAAGGAAACTTAATAGGAATTAAAAGTAATAATTGTTTAAGCCTAGAAGAGGAACTAGAATTATCGGAAAGTATTTTAACTGGTATAAAGAAGGAATTAATAACTAATATGTTTACAGAAACATATAGCGGAAATGGTATGTGCATAGATGACAGTAATATTAAGGATGGATATATAAAAGTTACAGGAAATCATTATGCGAAAATAACAATTGCACCAGCTATTGCTTTAGATATTGAGGAAAAAATTAAAATAAATATGAATATAACTAAAAAAAGAGACTATATTGATAAAAAAAGAGAAGTTTATGTATTTAGAAATATGTCTAAAGAGCAAAGAAACAAAATAATTAATTTAGATCAAAGGTATGGAAATATTATTTGTAGTTGCAATAGTATTTCAGAAGGTGAGATTGTTGATTCTATAAGAAGGCCTTTAGGAGCAAGAACTGTAGAAGGAGTAAAGAGACGTACAGGAATTGGCCTTGGGAGTTGTAATGGATCATATTGTAATATGAAAATAATAAAAATTCTAGCTAGAGAAATGAATAAAAGTGTTTTAAGCATAGTAGATGATTCTATGGATTCTAAGGTTTTGGTGGGAAGGATTAAAGAATTTAATGAAATATAATTAGGAGGAATTAATATTGATTAACAAAGATATTTTCACAAGCTTAGTTAGATTAAAAAGTGATCTGAATTATAAAGTTGTGTCAGTAAAAAGTAATAAACCTATAGAAAAAGATTTATGGAGAGAATTTTCAAAAGTTCTTAGTAGAATCTATGTAAGTACACCGATTTATATTGGAGATATTATTTGTAAGAATATAATGAATACTGGTATAGATATAATATGCACTAAAAGGATAGATTAATATTAAATTAACTATTTATAGAATAAGATGAATTTCTTATTTTAGTTGTGTTAAAATATATTGACAAAAGTAACTATTTTGTAATATATTTAATTTAACTTAATATAAAAAACTTGTGATGAGGACAGTAGTAATTTTATAATTTTAAGAGAATCAGTGGTAGGTGTGAACTGATAATTATTAATTATGAATCCACCTCTGAGGGACTACGATGAGTAGTACGGTATATATCGTTAAATAATTAAGTGGATAATAGTTATATATTATCAATTAGGGTGGCAACGCGGAGTTCTTCGTCCCTTTTATAGGGAGTGGACTCTTTTTTTGTACAAAAAAATATATTTTTATTTTAGGAGGAAGTATTAAATGTTAGATTTAAAAAGAATTAGAAATAATCCAGATGAAATTAAGAATGCTTTATCAAATAGAGGAGAAGAGTTTGATGTTACAGTTATTGATGAAATAATAACACTAGATGAAGAACGAAGAAAAATATTAGTAGAAGTTGAAGCATTAAAAAGTAAAAGAAATCAAGTTTCAAATGAAATTCCTAAGCTTAAGAAAGCAGGTGAAGATGTTACTGCAATAATGTCTGAAATGAGAAAATTAGGGGACGAAGTTAAAGCTTTTGATACTAGAGTAACGGAAATAGATGAGAGGATAAAGTATATAATGCTTAGAATACCTAATATACCTAATCCACAAGTACCGGATGGTGGAAGTGATGAAGATAATATAGAAATAAAGAAATGGGGAGAACCAAGTAAATTTAGCTTCGAGCCAAAAGCACATTGGGATTTAGGAACTGATCTTAATATATTAGATTTTGAACGAGGAGGGAAGGTTGCAGGTTCTAGATTCACTATTTACAAGGGATTAGGAGCCAGACTAGAAAGAATGATAATCTCTTATTTCTTAGATAAGCATACATGTGAAAATGGATATACTGAAATATTACCACCATATATGGTTAACAGAGAAAGTATGACTGGAACAGGTCAATTACCAAAGTTTGAAGAAGATGCATTTAAAGTTGAGAATAATGGATATTTTTTAATCCCTACGGCAGAGGTTCCTGTTACTAATATGTATAGAAATGAAGTATTCTCTGCAGCAGAGTTGCCAATTAAACATGCTGCATATTCTGCATGCTTTAGAGCAGAAGCTGGTTCTGCAGGTAGAGATACAAGAGGGCTTGTGAGACAACATCAATTTAATAAGGTTGAATTAGTTAAGTTCTGTAGACCAGAAGATTCTTATTCTGAATTAGACAAATTAGTTATTGATGCAGAATCAGTATTGCAAGGATTAGGATTGCCTTATAGAATAGTTAGAATATGTAAAGGTGATTTAGGATTTACTGCAGCTTTAAAATATGATATAGAAGTATGGATGCCTAGTTATAATAGATATGTAGAAATATCAAGTTGTTCAAATTTTGAAGATTTCCAATCTAGAAGGGCAAACATTAAGTATAGAGAAACTCAAAATGATAAACCACAATTCGTGCATACACTAAATGGATCAGGAGTTGCTATAGGAAGAACAGTTGCTGCTATATTGGAAAACTATCAAAGAGAAGATGGTACAGTAGTGATTCCAGACGTTTTAAGACGATATATGAATTGTGATGAAATAAAATAAACATTTTATTTATTTTATTATAGATAAGTAAGGTGAAAATTGAAGCTATAAAAATATTTCAAAAAAATAAAGGGAAATGCATTGTTATGGTTACTGAATATTTTAATGTAATTAGAACAAAAGCAAGACCCTTTATTTATGAGTTAAGGTATAAATTTAAAATATAAGAGCAACTTATAGTTTGAGTCTTAATATGTTTATTGAAATTATATTTAGTTAGTTCAATAATTGGCTATGTTCTAGTGTGGTGTTGATTAGTAAATACAATAGTTTTGAATTCGAAAGTAAGAATTAATAAGATACAATCAAATAATTTCAAAAAAATATTGACATAGTTATTGTTAATTGTTATAATAATACTTGTCGTAAGACGTGGAAAGATGGTCGAGTTGGTTTAAGGCACCGGTCTTGAAAACCGGCGTGCGTGTGAGCGTACCTAGGGTTCGAATCCCTATCTTTCCGCCATTTTTTTTACCTAAAAATAGATAATTAAGAGGGCACATGGAGAATTACTCAAGTGGCTGAAGAGGCGCCCTTGCTAAGGGTGTAGGTCGGGTAACTGGCGCCAGGGTTCGAACCCCTGATTCTCCGCCAAAAACATCTAACAATTTTGTTAGATGTTTTTTTATGTATACAGAAAACAAATTATAAGTTAATAGTTTTTTTATTTAGAAAATTATATTAATTAAAGTAACTGAATGATAAATAGTTTAGATCCAAATATATATTTAGATATAATTAAATAAATTTTAGATGCATAATAAGGGATAATATATCATTAAATCAAAGTTATTATAATAAAAATGAAATTATTTTAATAAAAATGTTGACAGTTATACTCTTGATTGATATAATAATTTTTGTGAGTTACGGAAAGATGGTCGAGTTGGTTTAAGGCACCGGTCTTGAAAACCGGCGTGCGTGTGAGCGTACCTAGGGTTCGAATCCCTATCTTTCCGCCATATTATTTTAAAATTAAAAAATAGAGGGCACATGGAGAATTACTCAAGTGGCTGAAGAGGCGCCCTTGCTAAGGGTGTAGGTCGGGTAACTGGCGCCAGGGTTCGAACCCCTGATTCTCCGCCAAAAACATCTAACAATTTTGTTAGATGTTTTTTTGTTGTATTTATAATATTATTGGTTATAAATGGTCATTCAAATTTTGTGAGCTGGTAATAATATAAATCTGAAGATAGTTTTTCAAAATAGTAAAACATATAATTTATAAAATAGATTTTTTTATTAGATGAATATAAATTCTAAATTAAAAATATTATAATTAAAGGTATAATTATAAGGTAGATAAATTAATTAGCTATAGAAGGTGAATTATGCTTAAAGGACATAATATATATTTAAGGCTATTAGAAAAAAAAGATATTAGAATATTGTATAAACTATGTAGTGAAGAGAAAGTTAGAAGATATAATACAATACCTAATGATATACAAAATAATAACCAAGGGACAAATTTAAGGAAAGCATTAAGTATAATTAATGAAAAAAATGTTTTAGTTGGGTTTATAACATATAAGGAAAGTAATTATTGTAATAAGGTATATTCTATAGGAATAACTATTGGTAGCAAGTATTGGGGTAAAAGGTATGGTCAGGACTCTATAAAAACTCTATTAAAGTATTTATTTGAAGAACTTAATGCCATAAAGGTGGAATTAGAGGTTATAAAGTATAACTTAAGAGCTATAAATTGTTATAAAAAATGCGGTTTTGTAGAAGAAGACATTAGAAGAAATAAGGTTCATATTGATGGTGAATATGTAGATACTATAATTATGGGTATACTTAGACAATAAGTAATTGATATATAAAGGGAGAGGTGAGGATACATATGAGTATAAGATTTATTTACGGAAGAGCAGGAACCGGGAAAAGTAAGTTTTGTATTGATGAAATAAAAAATAATATAGCAGAAGAGGCTGATAATAAATTAATATTGTTAGTTCCAGAACAATATACATTTAATACTGAAAACAAGATTTTAAAGTTTATTGGAGAGCGTGCTCTTCTGAGAACAGAAGTATTAAGTTTTAAGAAAATGGCACATGAAGTTTCTGAAGAATGTGGTGGACGTGTTAAAGATATAATAAAAGAGTCTGGAAGAAACATGCTAATTCATAGGGTACTAAATGAAAATATAGATTCTTTAGATTATTTTAAAAAAATATCTAGAGAGCAAGGATTTAATGAAATTATATCTGAAATAATAAGTGAATTTAAAAAATACAATGTTGATATAGATGCCTTGAGAAAAATAGATGAAAAGGTAGATAGCGTTGAATTAATACAAAAGCTTAATGAATTAACAATAATTTATGAAGCGTTTAATTCAAAGATGCATGAAAGTTATATTGATGGAGATGATGAATTAACATTATTAAGCAAGAAATTATTAGAAAATGATATATATAAAGGTGCTGAAGTCTGGATAGATGAATTCACTAGTTTTACCCCTCAACAATTGGAGATTGTAAGACTATTAGCGAAGAGGTGTAAGAGAGTTAATATAACCCTTTGTATGGAATGTAAATCATTAGAGGGGGAAGACGTAACTGATGTATTTAATACTATAAATAGTACAGAAAATAATATATTAAAAATAATGAAAGAAAATAATTTAGCTTATGATGAACCTATTGATTTAAATAATAATATACCATATAGATTTAAAGATAACTTAGAACTTAAGCATATTGAAAGATACTTTTTTACTTATCCATTTAATGAATATGATAAAGGTTGTAATAGGGTAGAAATTTATAAAGCAAATAATATTTATGATGAAGTAGATAGAGTTGCCAAAAGTATTATAGAGCTTGTAAGGGAAAAGGGATATAGATATAAAGATATATCGGTAGTTTGTAGAAATATAGATGATTATGAAAAAGTAACATCAGTAATATTTAATGATTATGATATTCCATATTTCTTGGATAAAAAAACTCAGTTATTGAGCAATCCATTAATTATACTTATAAGTTCTGCTTTTGAGATTTTATTTAAAAATTGGTCTTATGAGAGTATATTTAAGTATTTAAAAAGTGGATTAGTTGGAATTGAGAATTCATATATAGATATTTTAGAAAATTTTATATTAGAGCACGGAATAAAGGGTTATAAGTGGACAGTAGAAGAAATAATTAGTGAAAAATGGTTTAATAATAATGAAGAATTAACAAAAGAAAAAATACTAATATCTGAAATTATGCATGAGATAAGAACACCTCTTATGACTTTTCATAATAAAATAAATGGAAAATATAAAGTTAGGGATATATGCGCAGCTATTTATGAGTTTTTAATAGATGTAAAAGCTTTTGAAAGAATAAATAATTGGATTGAAAATTTTGAAAAAATTGGATTAGAAGATAAGGTTAAGGAATATAGTCAAGTTCAAAGTATAGTTGTAGATATTTTAGATCAAGCAGTAGATGTAATTGGTGAAGAAATACTAGACTCATTTGAATTTTTTAAGATATTAAATTCTGGTTTTACAAATGAAAAGATAGGTGTTATACCTGTAGCTTTAGATCAAGTTAATATTGGTGACATAGCAAGGATTAAAGGTAGAGATGTTAAGGTTCTTTATATAGTGGGAATTAATGATGGTGTATTACCATCTTCTAAAAAGGATGAGGGAATATTATCTGATAGAGATAGGGGAATATTAAATGAAATAGGAGTAAAGTTAGCATCAACTACTAGAAACAAGGTTTTTGAGGAACAGTTTTTATTATATACAGCATTATCAATAAGCAGTGAATATTTAATGTTATCATATCCTATGGCAGATTTTGAAGGTAAATCACTAAGGCCATCTGTAGTTATACCTAGGATTAAGAAGATATTCCCAAAATTAGTTGAGGAAAGTGCAATCTATGATTTAAAAAGCCGAAAGGACAAAATAAGCAAAGTTATTGCACCAATTCCAACATTTAATGAACTTATAGTTGCTGTAAGAAGAGATTTTGACAAAGAAGATATAGAAGCTTACTGGGCAGAGGTTTACAACTGGTTTAAGGAAAACGAGGATTTTAAGGATAAGGTTAAAAATATATTTAAAGGTCTTACATATTCTAATGTAGGAGATAAAGTTGCTAAGAAAAAGCTTAGAAAACTTTATCAAAATGAGATGGAAAAATTAGTTTTTAGTGTTTCAAGATTAGAAAAGTATGCTGAATGTCCATTTTCTTATTTTGTTCAATATGGCCTTAAGGCTAAAAATAGAAAGGTATATGAATTTACACCACCTGATTTAGGTTCATTTGTACATGAGATGTTAGATTCATTTACAAATAAGATTAAAGATGAAGGAATTTTATGGTCTGAATTAGACAATGAAAAATGTAACGCTATTGTATCTAATATAATTGATAAAAAATTAAATGCAGAAAATAATTCTATATTGAATAGTACAAAGAAGTTTAAATATTTAGCACAACGTTTTAAAAGAGTAATTTCTAAATCTGTTTCAGTTATTGCAAATCAAATAGGAAAAGGTGAATTTGAAGTATTCAAGACTGAATTTAATTTTGGAAGCTTTAGTTCAGGTGAAGCTATAACTCTAGATTTAGAATCTAAAGAAAAAATATATCTTCAAGGTAGAATTGATAGAATAGATACATTAGATTTAGATGGTGAAACTTATATTAGAATTATAGATTATAAAACAGGTGCTAAGAAGTTTGATCTAAATGAACTTTATTATGGATTGCAAATGCAACTATTAGTATATTTAGATGCACTTATTAAAAATTCTAAATATATATTAGATAAGCAAGTAAGACCTGGAGCCGTATTATATTTTAAAATAGATGATCCTATAATCAAAGGTAAGAAAGAAATGACTACAGAAGAGGTACAAAAAGAAGTTTTAGAGGCTTTAAAGATGAAAGGATTAATTTTAAAGGATGCTAGAGTAGCTCGTGCTATGGATAAGGATATTGAAGGATATTCATTGGTTATACCAGCTGCATTTAAAACAGATGGTGATTTTAAGGCTAATAGTGATGTAGTAACAGAAGATGAATTTACGTTACTTAGAAGATATGTTAATAAAAAGATGATTGAGTTGTGTGAGGATATGTTGAGTGGAGATATTAAGATAGAACCTACTAAACATTCAAATAGAACTCATTGTGAGTATTGTGACTTTTCAGCAATATGTCAATTTGATTCAAGTATAAAAGATAATAAATATAAAATTATAATGAAGAAACCTCAAAATGATATTTGGAATAGTATAGAAAAAGAAATAAGTAATTCTAATGAAGCAAGTGATTCTTAGGAGGAATTAATACATGGGTGAGACTAAATGGACTGATGAACAATTAAGTGCAATTGAAACAAGAAATTGTAATTTATTAGTTGCAGCTGCTGCGGGTTCTGGTAAGACTGCAGTTTTAGTAGAAAGAATTATAAGGATAATTACAAATGAAGAAAATCCGGTTGATATAGATAAATTATTGGTTGTAACATTCACTAATGCAGCAGCATCTGAAATGAGAGAGAGAATAGCTAATGCAATATCAAAAGAATTAGAAATAAATCCTAATTCTAAGAATCTTCAAAAGCAATTAACATTGTTAAATAGAGCTAATATTACTACAATGCATTCATTTTGTTTAGATGTAATTAAAAATAACTTTCATAAGATTAATTTAGATCCATCTTTTAGAATTGGAGACCAAACTGAAGGTGTATTAATTAAAGGAGAGGTAATAGAGGAACTTTTTGAAGACAAATACGATGAGGAAGAGATAGAATTTACTAATTTAGTTGAAGCCTTTAGTAGTTACAAGAATGATGATAATTTAAAGGATTTAGTGCTAGATTTATATAATTTTACTATGTCAGGTCCATGGCCTGAAAAATGGCTTACTGATAGTGCTGAATCTTTTAAAATTAATACATTAGAAGAGTTAAATGAAACTAAGTGGGCCAAGATTTTAGTTAAAAGTATCAAAATTGAGGTTGAGGGATATATAAGGATGATGGAAAAAGCCATTGAAATAGTTAATCAAACTGATGGCTTAGAACCTTATTTAGATAATTTTATAAGTGAGCTAAGTGATATAAGAAGAGTCTATGAATCTAGTGATAATGGGTTAGAAGAAATGTATAAAGTATTATCATCTGTTGTGTTTAGTAGACTAAAATCTATAAAAAAAGATAAAATTTCAGATGAAGATGCTCAAAATACTGTGAAGAAGATTAGAGATGATATTAAAAAGAAAATATCTGAACTAATAAATAGCACATTTTCAGTAACACCACAGCAAATGTTAGTTAATATTCAAGGTGCATATCCTTATATAAAAAAATTAACAGAAATTGTTTTAGAATTTAGTATTAGATTTAATAAAAGAAAAAAGGAAAAGAATATATTAGATTTTAATGATTTGGAACACTTTTGTTTACAAATATTAATTGATTATGATGAAGATAAAAATATAATCCCATCTAAGGTTGCTGAGAATTTTAAAGAATACTTTGATGAAGTACTTGTAGACGAGTATCAAGATTCTAATAATGTACAAGAAACTATAATAAGTTTAGTATCTAGAAAAGAAAGTGATAATCCTAATGTGTTTATGGTTGGAGATGTTAAGCAAAGTATATATAGATTTAGACAAGCAAAACCTGAATTATTTATTGATAAATATAACACTTATAAATTAAATGAAGGGAAAAACAGAAAAATTCAATTATATAAGAATTTCAGAAGTAGAAAAGAAGTTATTGATGGGGTAAATTATATATTTAAAGAATTAATGTCTAATATCGTTGGAGAATTAGAGTATACAGATGATGAAGCATTAAATTTAGGCGCAAACTATAAAGAGTGTAATGACAACAATGTAACTATTGGTGGTGCAATAGAGCTTAATATAGTAGATAAGAATTATGAAGGAGCAATTCAAGAGAGTTCAGAAGAATCCTTTGAAGAACAAGAAGAAATTGAGAATGTAAATTTAGAAGGTAGAATTGTTGCAAGGAGAATTAAAGAATTAATGTCGCCAAATGGAGATAAGGTATTTAATGTTATAGATAAGGAAACGGGAGAATACAGACCACTAAGGTATAAGGACATAGTAATTCTTTTAAGAGCAACAAAAAATTGGTCTGAGAGCTTATTAGACGAATTAGGGGCAGAAGGAATTCCGGTATATGCAGATACAGGATCAGGATATTTTGAGTCAATTGAAATTAGAACCATAATATCTCTTTTAAAGGTTATTGACAATCCAATGCAAGATGTTCCAATGATAGCATTATTAAGATCTCCAATTATGAATTTTTCAGCAGATGAATTAAGTGATGTTAGGCTTGTAAACAAAGATAATTATTTTTATGAAAATGTGAAATATATGAGTAAAGAAGTTTATGACGTTAAAGAAATACTTTATTCAAAAGAATTAATAGATAAATGTAAATATTTAGTTAATTGTATTGATAAGTGGAGAAATAAATCAATTTATATGGCAATTGATGAATTCATATGGTCCTTATATATGGATACAGCATACTATGGATATGTCGGAGCTATGCCAAATGGAGTATTAAGGCAAGCAAATTTAAAGATACTGTTCCAGAGAGCAAAGCAATTTGAGAAAACAAGTTTCAAAGGTTTATTTAATTTTATAAACTTTATAAATAAGCTTACAAAGTCATCAGGAGACATGGGAAGTGCTAAAATATTAGGAGAAAATGAAGATGTAGTAAGAATTATGAGCATTCATAAAAGTAAGGGATTAGAATTTCCAGTAGTATTCTTATGTGGAACAGGAAAGAATTTCAACTTAATGGATTTAAATAAAAATATGCTATATCATGATGAGCTAGGACTTGGACCTGATTTTGTAGACTTAGAAAAAAGGTTTAGTATAGGAACTTTAGCTAAAGAATCAATAAAAAAGAAAATGAAGTTTGAAACATTATCAGAAGAGATGAGAATACTTTATGTTGCATGTACAAGAGCAAAGGAAAAGTTAATTATAACAGGTGCAATTAATAATATTCAAAGATCTATAGAAAAATGGATGAGTTCAGCATCATTAGATCACAATATTATTTTACCTTCAGAAGTTTTAAAAGGAAGATCATATTTAGATTGGCTTGGTATGGCACTGTGTCAACATAATGATGGAATTAAACTTAGAGAATCTATTGGTGTTTCAAATGAAATATCAAGGGATGATGATTCTAAATGGGAAATAAATTTATGGAATAAAATTAATTTAATTAATAAATTGGATTTAGAGGATATAAACACTGATGAGAAATATGAATCAAAAATTACTTATGTTGACTCAATGGATAAAACCATTATGGAAGAGGTAAATAGAAGATTATCATATAGATATCCATTAAAAGCATCAACTATTCTTAAAAGTAATATTTCAGTTTCTGATTTAAAGAGGAAAAATATTGAAGAAGATTATGAGGTTGAAGAAGTTTATAAAGAAAAAGTAATAATTACTCCTAAATTTATTCAAGAAAGAAAGGGTTTAACTCCAGCTGAAAGAGGTACGGCAGTTCACTTTGTAATGAAAAAGATAGATTTAAATAGGGTTTCATCTGTAAAAGAAATTGAAGAACAGTTACAGGAGTTATTTGACGGTGAATTCTTACTTAAAGAAGAATTAAAAGCTATTAATCCATATAAAATATTAAATTTCTTCAAATCTAATTTAGGTACAAAGATGCTTGAATTAAATGAGATCGGTAAAAAAATATATATAGAAGTGCCATTTTACACTGAAATAAGTAGCTTAGAGATAGATAATACATTAGATGATAAATATAAGTATGAAAAGGTTAGATTGCAAGGTATAATTGACTGTTTCTTTGAATATAATGAGGATTTAATACTTTTAGATTATAAAACTGATTATGTGAAAGATGGAGATGAAGATGCTCTTAAAGAAAAATATAAAAAACAATTAGATTATTATAGTGATGCAATATTTAAGATGACGGGTAAAAAGGTTAAATATAAATATTTATATTCATTTTCTTTAGAGAAAGAAATTCAAATTGATTAAATTAAGGCATATGAAAGAAAATAACAAGTCAAAGATACAGTGTCTATTTTGTCTTAAAGCAAAATAGGATAGCATATTGACGAGGGCACTGAAAAAGTGCCCTCACTCTATTTTTAGAATTAAAAAGCATAATTCCAATACTTTTAGTATTGGGAATATGCTTTTTTTGTTATATA
>JAKBFR010000265.1 GCA_021837545.1 Bacillota bacterium
ATCTATAGATGAATTATCTCATGTTTTTGCTGACCTTACAGGCTTTATAATATCCTTTTATTATAAAGATGCTTCTTTTAAAGAGGATTTATATTGGCTTGGCTATAATTTAGGTAAATGGATATATATTATAGATGCTTATGATGATTTAGAAAAGGATATAAAAAGTGATTCTTTTAATGCAATTAATTCATTATTTAATACAGAGAAATTAGATTTCAAAAGTTTCTCTACATTAATTAAACCAAGAATTGATTTTATTTTGGCTACCTGTGCTCAGCAATGTTTAAAACATTTAAATAGATTGCCTATAATAAAAAATGAAGATATATTATATAATATACTAGAACTTGGATTAATGGAAAAAATGGATAAGGTTTTTAATAATGGTTGTAATATTGATTATATAAAAGGAGTGGAAAATAAAAATGAGAAATCCCTATGAAGTACTTGGTGTAAAAGAAGGCACCTCTAAAGAAGATATTAAAAAAGCCTATAGAGAACAAGCAAAAAAATATCACCCTGACCAGTATGGTGATAATCCTTTAAAAGATTTAGCAGAAGATAAAATGAGAGAACTAAATGAGGCCTATGATTCACTTATGAAAAATACTAGTTCTTCTAATAGCTACGGATCATCAAATAACTATAATTCTGGAAGTAGCTCTAGTTCTTCAAATTATGGATATTCAAAGGATGACTATACTAGTAATAATATATATCAATCTATAAGAATGGATTTAAATAGTGGAAATGTATCTTCTGCTGAGCAGAAATTAAGTTCCATGAGTACAAAAACTGCTGAATGGAATTATTTAATGGGAATGACTCACTTAAAAAAAGGTTGGTATGATAGTGCTTATAATTTTATTAGCAAAGCCTGTTCACAGGAACCTAATAATATTGAATATAGACGTAGTTTTAATGAATTAAATACAAGAAACTCAAATTATAGAGATAACTATTATGGTAGACGTAACAGAGATTCTGATATGTGTAATTTATGTGTTAACTTGTGGTGTGCAGATAGCCTTTGTGAATGTTTAGGTGGGGACCTTTTTTCTTGTTGCTAAAAAAATCTTCAAATAATTTAGGAGATGATTTTTATGAAATCTAGCCATATTGCAAGGGGCGGCATATTTGCAGCACTTAGTTTGATATTGCTATATCTTTCTTCTGTTTTTCCAACAAATAGATTATTTATTTTAGGAATAGCCTCTTGTATTATTCCCCTTTCCATTATAACCACTGGAATAAAAAATACTATTGTAGTATATATTACTGTTTCCTTACTTAGTTTATTTATTATACCTTCAAAACTTATAGGTATTGCCTATATATTAATTTTTGGTTCCTATGGTTTTGTGAAATATTTTATAGAAAAATTAAGAAATATGACTTTAGAGCTTGTACTTAAGTTAATATATTTTAATATAAGTTCCGCTATAATTGTATTAATATATAAATTAGTATTATTAGAAATTCCTAATATAAATATATATTTATTAATACTCATTTTAGAGTTTTCCTTCATAGTATATGATTATACACTTACTGCCTTCATAGCCTATGCAAATAAAAACCTCCTTAAGAGATTTAAGTAAGGCATACTATTGACACAAAATTCTATTTAAATTATAATGAGTAATAATTAAAGTATAATATAATAAATTGCTTTGATTAGGAGTAGTAGTATTTATAGCATTTTAAGAGAGCTACTGTAAGGTGCGAAGTAGCAATGATATGATATGAACTTGCCTATGAGCTTACTTGTAAAACAAGTACGGTTAAAACCGTTATATTCGTGAGTGGGGTGTAATGCCTAATTAGAGTGGTACCGCGGAATATTACTTTCGTCTCTTTGTTGAGATGAAGGTTTTTTTATTTTCTAGCTAAATCTGTCTATGTATAACATTAAAGCTAAGTAGAAAGGATTCCTAATCCTTTCTACTCTATAGCATTAGAAGGAGGAATATTAATGGCAAAATACAATACAACCATCGATGAAAAATGGCAACAAAAATGGGAAGAAACTAACCTATACAAATTTGATGAGAATAACACTGATAAGAAGCTATATGTGCTTGAAATGTTCTCGTATCCGTCCGGAAGCCAATTACACGCTGGTCATTGGTTTAACTATGGCCCTGTAGATTCTTGGGCTAGAATGAAAAAAATGCAGGGGTATAATGTATTTCAGCCAATGGGCTTTGATGCTTTTGGTTTACCTGCTGAAAACTATGCAATAAAAACAGGAGTGCATCCAAAGGATTCTACAGAGCAAAACATTACTACTATGGAAAAACAATTAAAAGCTATGGGAGCAATGTTTAATTGGGACCATGAAGTTGTAACTTGCCGCCCAGATTATTATAAATGGACTCAATGGTTATTTTTAAAACTATTTGAAAAAGGTCTTGCTTACAGAAAAAAAGCACCTGTAAATTGGTGCCCTAGCTGTAGTACTGTACTTGCAAATGAGCAAGTATCAGATGGTTCTTGTGAAAGATGTGGAACTGAGGTTACTAAAAAGAATTTAACCCAATGGTTCCTAAAAATTACTGACTATGCTGATGAACTATTAGAGCAGCTTGATACCTTGGATTGGCCTGAAAAAACAAAAGCCATGCAAAAACATTGGATTGGAAAATCCACTGGTGCTGAGGTTACTTTTAAAGTATGTGATTCTGATATAGACTTTAGTGTATTCACTACGAGGGTAGACACTCTATTTGGTGTTTCCTATGTGGTTTTAGCTCCTGAAAATGAACTTGTTGACATACTAACTAAAGAA
>JAKBFR010000266.1 GCA_021837545.1 Bacillota bacterium
AGAGAAGTTTTGGAAAAAGTATAACGACATTTTGGAAGACAGTCTATTGCTTTTATAAGTGTGATTTTTATACTATAACAAAGAGAAAACAAGTAGGAGTACAAAGTTTCTTCTAAAGTCCTTAGTAGTGCAGAATTGCAGGTAATGATTTAGTTAAAATGAACAAGTAGATAAGTGGGAAGTTATCAGTGGAATGTGTTAAAGGGAGATGTAAGATGGTATATACAGATGAGGTAAAACAATATGTGAATTCTAGATTTATAGAGGTACTGGACTTATTTGGATATAAAAAAGAGGAGATACTTTATAAGCTTTCTTTATGTAAGGGAGAAGAAAGATTTTTAATGGAATACTTATATTCTACAATGCCTTTAAGTGATATCTCAAATTATGATTTTGAGCTTTTTTATGAATATGTTAAACATGCTATCTTTTTAAGGGGCAATACCCCTTGGGGTGCTAAAATCCCTGAAGATATTTTCTTAAATTATGTGCTTCACTACCGTATTAATAATGAGCCTATAGAGGACTGTAGAAAAATATTTTATAATAAGATATATCATAAATTGGGAAATAAAAGCATGTATGAATCGGTTTTACAAGTTAACTATTGGTGCGCTGAGAATGTAACATATAAATCCACGGATGAGAGGACAGCCTCACCTCTCACAATGTTAAAATGTGTATATGGAAGGTGTGGAGAAGAGTCTACTTTTACAGTTACCGCTCTTCGAAGTGTGGGAATACCAGCGAGGCAGATATACACTCCTAGATGGGCTCATTGTGATGATAATCATGCCTGGGTAGAGGTATGGTGTGATGGAATGTGGCATTATCTTGGAGCATGTGAGCCAGAACCAATGCTCGACAAAGGCTGGTTTACTTCAGCGGCTTCTAGAGCTATGGTTATTCACAGCAGAGTATTTTCAGATTACTGCAAAAATGAGGATATAATTTCAAAGAATAAGGTTGTAACGGTTATTAATAATATTAGTAAATATGCTGATTCAAAAACTTTTTCTGTTAAGGTTGTAGATTCAGAAAATAAGCCTATTGAAGGAGCGGTAGTGAGATTTGAAATACTTAATTATTCTGAATTAACGCCTATAGTAGCCTTGTGTACAAATGAAGAAGGACTAGCCTACATAAATATTGGACTTGGAACCATAGTTATTCATGTAGTAAAAAATGATAGGTTTATTTATAAAATAGTTGATACAAAAACTTCGTCGGAAATTACATTCAATATTGATGATGCAGTGGATTATGAAGAGGAAATGCAAGTGCAACATATTGATATAGTGCCTCCAGCAGATAAAAAAGGATTGCCTTACAACATAACAGAAGAAGAAAAAGCGGTACAAAAAAAGAGAATTGAATATTGCAATAGGGTTAGAGACGAAAAAATTAATGAAATAATGACTACTATAGATAAAATCGAGTATTTAGGTAAGTATGATTCTGAAATTAAAAATATATTATTAAGTGCTATGGGAAATTATAATGAAATATTAGGATTTTTAAATTGCCATCATAATGATGATGATTTAAAAAGGAGAATAAATCTATTAATGTGTTTATCAAGGAAGGATTATTTAGACAGTAAATGTAGCACATTAAATTCTCATATCAATAGTATTGCTGGTTTTGAGGGAGATTATCCAGAAGAAATATATTTAAATTATGTGCTTTGTCCAAGAATATATCTAGAAGAAATCACAGGTTTTAGGCAGTACATTATTAATTATTTTACTGATGATTTAAAAGATAGTTTTATAAAAAAACCTATCAAGGTATGGGATTATATTAAAGAAAATATTACAGAACTCTTGAAGTATGAATATGAAGAGATATATGCTACCCCTGCAGAGGTGCTTAAAATGGGGCGGGGTAGCCTTATGTCTAAGAAGATTTTATTTGTTGCTATATGCAGAAGCTTAGGTATACCTGCTAGAATAAATATTAGTGATTTATCTATAGAATATTATAAATATTGTAATGCAAGTAACGGGAGATTTACAAAGGTAGAGGATAAATATAACTCAGTAAATTCAGGGGTGTTAATTAATAATGTGGATAAAATAAACCTTATTTACTATCAGAATTGGACTATAGCATTGTTAGAAAATGGAGTGTATAGAACCTTTGTTTTAGGAAAAGACATACCAGAGGGTGATAAAGCAAATATTAGTATTCCTCCTGGGCATTATAGAATTTTAACCTCCAACAGATTACCTAATGGAAGTATATTTGTAAAGAAGTATATTTTTGAGGCTAAGCCTAAGGAAACAAAAGCTATAAATATAAGCCTACGAGATGCAAAAGTTTTAGACATGCTAGAGAATTATGAGCTTGAAGATTTTAATTTTAGGGATAATAATAGAAATATAATACATGCCTCTGATTTAATAAAGCATGGGAAAAGTATCATTATATGGATAGAAGAAGGTAAAGAACCTACAGAGCATATCCTAAATGAAATCATAGAACTGCAACAAGATTTTATAAATATAAAGGGACAAATTATATTTGTTCTAAGGAATAGTTCTGCAATGCAGAACAAAACATTGCAAAAAGTGTATGAATTAATCCCAAATATAAAAACTTATTTTGACGACTTTTCCGAAAATGTAAATACCATAGCTAGAAGAATGTATTTGGACCCCGATAAACTTCCTTTAGTGCTTGTTTCTAATAATTATAATAACATCGGGGATACTACTAATAAACGCATAAATGGAATCTATGCCTGTACTGGATATAATGTGGGCATAGGGGATATGCTGATTAAA
>JAKBFR010000267.1 GCA_021837545.1 Bacillota bacterium
TAACAAGTCTTCTGTACACTGGGACTTAGTATTCATCCAAAGACCAGAATACGGTGGTGGTGAAATTTACTTTGATGATGTGTTAATAAGAAAAGATGGTCTATTTGTAATTGATGAGCTTTTATGTTTAAATCCTGACAATTTGAAATAAAAATTTATTATCCTAAATTCAACATAGAATTAAACCCCGAGGAAATTTGCAATAATTTCCTCGGGGTTTTTAACGACATTTCATGAGAAACAGTACAGACTTCTATCAACGTGTAACTTTCCTTCAGGAGTCGTTGATAACTCAGCACTGCAAGTGATAGTTTAGTATGCATTAATGCTATTCATATATATCAGAGAATTCTATCGATAGATTTTCTTCGTATTTTGTTTCAAATACCGCTCTACTTTTAAGACTGTTTTCTTCTTGTTCTTTATCAACTACTCTAACTGGCAAAGTTATAATAAATTCACTTCCTTTTCCCTCTTCACTATTTGCATGAATTTTGCCCTCATGCATTTCTACAAGAGACTTTACCAACGCTAGTCCTATCCCACTACCTTCGTTCTGTCTAGATGTAGATTTATCGATTTGAGCAAAACGTTCAAAAATGAATTCTAACTTATCTTTTGGAATTCCTGTACCTGTATCCTTTATGGATATTTCAACAAACTCACCTTTATCAAAAATATTAACTAGAATTCTTCCATTCCTCTCCGTAAATTTAACTGCATTAGAAAGTAAATTTAATATAATTCTTTCGATTTTTTCTTCATCGAAGGCAATTATTTTTTCTTCTACATCAGTATCAAATATAAGAGTTATGCCATGACTTTTTATATATTCAGCTACAGATTGAGATATTTCTTCTACAATATACACTATATCCCCGTTTTTTAAGTGAAGGCTTATATAATCTCCCTCTATTTTAGTTGTGTCTATTATATTGTTTATAAGCCTAAGCAACCTTAGAGAATTCTGATTCATAATATTAATATAATATTTAATCTTTTCATCACCTAAGCTTTTTGATCCCTGAAAGGATTTTAACAACTGTATCGTACTACAAATTACATTTAGAGGAGTTCTAAGTTCATGCGACATATTAGCAAAAAACTCTGTTTTCACCTTATCATATGCCATAAGTTCTTCAAACCGTCTACTAGTTTCGGCACTTTGCACGCTAAGAGCTTCAACTTGATTTTTAGTTATTCCAAGCTCATGTACTAAAGATAAGGCTTGTTTAACTGAATGCTTCAAGGTTATTAATGTGTTTATTCTAGACATTAACTCATGCCTATTAAAAGGTTTCCTTAAATAATCATTTGCACCACATTCAAAGGATATAACTAGATTCTCTACTTTGCTATCCGCAGTCATTATTAACACTGGTAGTTCGAAAATAGATTGTTTCTCCCTAATAATCTCACACACTTCATAACCTAAAATATCAGGCATCATCATATCAAGAATTACTAAATCTAAATCTACATTTTCTTCTACTAGCCTCAAAGCCTCAGTTCCACTGGCAGCTTCTAAAACTTCAAAAATATCCTTTGGCAAATAATTTCTTAAAACCTTAAGATTTACATACTCATCATCAACTATTAAAATCTTATACTTATCATTGTTATTTGAATTTATATTTTCATTAATAATTTTTCTAACACCTTCCATAGATACACTAGTTATATTTGGTTTTAACCCCAGAGGCTTTGTATATTCACCTAACAATTCTCTAGTTTCTACCTTATCTTTATTATAAATACTTTCTTCTAGATTACTCTTTAGCTCTTCCTCAGTACATAATGGAAGAGTAAAAATAAATTCGCTTCCTTCTCCTATAACTGAAGAAACCTTTATAGTTCCACCATGTTTTTCAATAAGTTCTTTAGTTACATAAAGTCCTACTCCAGTTCCACCATACTTTTCTGGAATTCCCTCAACCTGCTCATATCGATTAAAAATTTTATTAAGTTTATGCTCAGGAATTCCTATTCCTGTGTCTGTAACATAAATATGTGCAAAAGAATTCTTTATGGCATAGGATAATATTATTTCGCCTTCATGTGTGAATTTTATTGCATTACTCAATAAGTTATATAAAATTTGTTGTATCTTATCTTCATCTCCAAAGACATAAGGTGTATTGGGATTTATTAAGTTTGTAATAATAATATTTTTATTGTTTATAGATATTTTACTAAACTTTATTACCATTTCCACCAAATTGCTTATATTAACAGGTTTACACTGTAGTACAATTTCATTATTTTTAAGCTTAGAAAAGGTCATCATATCATTAACCAAATTAGATAATCTTCTAGCACTAGAGTTCACCAGAAATAGATCCTCTCTTAGCTCTACGTCTAAACTAGTATCTTCATTATTTACTATTCCTTCAGTTAACCCAACAATTCCATTCAATGGAGTTTTTAACTCATGAGAAGTTATAGCAAGAAAATCATCCTTCAAGTCATTTAAAGATTTAAGTTTTGCACTAACATTCTCTATATTAGAAAGTTCATTTGCTTGCCTTCCAGCTAAGACATAGTAATTGACAATAATAAATATTAATATGCCTAGTGATGCAAAGGAATCAGTAATTATAATACTGTATTCATATAAGATGTCGTTAATTCTTGTAATAAATAAAGCAAACAGCCCTACCACAACAATATAGTCAACTTGTCCCCTTTGTATGTATATTTTGGAAATTTTGTACATCATGTAAAATATTAATACAAGAGCAAATACTTCAAAAGGTGCTATAAAGTATAAATAATATTGAAATGG
>JAKBFR010000268.1 GCA_021837545.1 Bacillota bacterium
TGTTTGACTTCGGAAGCAGGCATTAATCCTGTAAATCCTGTGTTATGGGTAGTAACTCCAATAATATTCTTCTGTATCTGCTTCGTCAATTCATCTAACCCACCTTTGATTACATAAAAACTTTCCAATAAATCATCCTTCGTTCCAGTGTAAAAAATATTGCCTTTATCTATTAAAGTTATATAATCTGCAATTTTTTCTAAATCTGAAGTTATATGAGTAGAAAAAAGTACGCTTCTTTGTCCATCAGAAATATACTCACTCAATATTTCGAGAAGTTCTTCACGGGCTACAGGGTCAAGCCCACTTGTGGGTTCATCGAGTATTAGCAGTTTCGCATGATGAGACATTGCAACGGCAAGCATTAACTTCATTTTCATTCCGCGAGATAAGTCTTTTACTTTTTTATTGATGGATAAATTGAAACTATTTAAATATTGATAAAATAATGTGCTGTCCCAATTGTCATAAAAACCTTTAACAGCTTTTTCCACCTCGTAAACTTTCCAGTTTTCCACAAAAAAGATGTCATCCAAAACAACCGCGATATCCTGCTTGAGTTTTTGCTCCTCCAAAATATTATCCATTCCGAATATTCTGATATTACCATCATTTCGAGCAGTCATGTTTAAGATTAGACGAATTGTCGTGGTTTTGCCTGAACCATTTTGACCAACAAATCCCATGATATAACCAGCTGGTAAAGAAAAAGAGATATTATTTAGCGAGAAATCTCCATAGTCCTTACATAGTTTATTAACTTCAATGGCATTATTCATAATTATTTTCCTCCAATATAAATTCAAGTATTTGCAGCAATTCTTTACGTGTTAATTTAGCAATCTTACCAGTGTTTATGGCGGTTAAAAAACTATCTTCAATCTTACAAAGAAGCTGTTCCTGCACAAGCTCATTGTTTTTAGGTAAAACAAAACTGCCTTTACCGTGTACAGTTGCTATAAATCCTTCCTTTTCTAAATCAGTGTAAGCTCTCGTTGTAGTTATTACACTAATTTTCAAATCCTTGGCCAGTTGTCTAATAGATGGAAGTGTATCTCCTTCGCATACTTCATCACTTAGAATAGCTGTTTTAATCTGTTCTTTAATCTGTTCATAAATAGGTTTTCCAGATGTGTTTGTTATAATAATTCGCAAGTTAAAATCACCTCATAAATCTTCAAGTGCACATAATGATAATACTGTATATATTGAATATTATCACTTGTATTATGGTATGTCAATATCGTGGTTAAATATTTTGTTATTCGCTAAACCTACCATTGCACTGTTGTTTAATTATACAGAATCTCATGATAATAATGAGTTTGAATTTGGATTAAAATAATAATTTATTTACTTGTAAAATATAGCCGCAGTATTTTTATTAAGGCTACATCAAAGTAGTAGTGAAACTACAATAGTTATTTGGTATAATATTTATATAGGATAATTCGAACTTGTATTTTACTACGACGTTAAGGAGGATTTTATGTCAGATATTATAATCAAGTTACTTGAGGAGTCAGATGCACAGGAACTTTTTACATTCGAACTTAAAAATAGGGCTTTTTTTGAGAGCGTAGGTTTCCCAAGAGGAGATAAATATTATGAATTAAATAATTTCAATAGAATAATAAAGGAGTCAATGGAGGAACAAGAGAAAGGATTAATAAAGATGTATTTGATAAAGAATCATAACGGAATGATTCTTGGCAGAATAAATTTATTATCAATAGTAAGAGGAATTTTTAATAAGGCTGAACTCGGTTATAGAATGGGTGAAGAACATCAGGGGAAAGGGTATGCAACAAGTGCAGCAAAACTTATTTTAGATGAAGCAGTCAATAATCATAAATTACATAGAGTAGAAGCAGGAACATCACCTGATAACATAGGTTCTCAAATAGTATTAATTAAGAATGGCTTTCAATTTGTTGGACGTTATAATAAATATATTAACAAAAATGGCAAATGGTGTGACACCATATATTTGGAAAAAATACTTGATTGAATATATGCTGTCAAATACAGTTAAGACTCATTCTTCATATAAAGCGTAGCAATATCATAATTAATTATTTCGTTAATAAATTTTAATTTCTCAGACATTGAAGGCAACTACTTCGCAGTACAAGAAATAAGAAGAATTTAATTAGGTTGAATGGATGAATTTTGAAGCAGAAAGACAATTAAATTTAGATATAAATTAGTTCGTCTTAAAAATATAAGAACTATGAATAGTCATGAATGAAAAACAATGCAAATATTCCTATTATTGTAATAATTACTAATATATATTCAATTACAGTTACTGTCTTTAATTTTAATTTATTGCTAAATATAGAAAGTAAAATCAAACCAATTAATGAAATTATAAAGAATATTATTGGTATAAACGTCATATATAATTCCTTCTTCCTTATTTAATAGATAAATTATTAGGTTATTGTATAAATATTATGCCCTTAATTAATGATTTATAGTTTTAAAAATTTAACTCAAAGTTATGTTAAAAATTAGAAGAATATAATTATCAATTATTAATTCTTACAAAAAACATCTACTACCCTAAGTTTATTATATCACCGGAAATAGTTTCTGATTTGATTAAGAAGAGTCAAAAATCCATAAAAGAGTTAAAAGAAAAAATCCAAACAAAATCAAGATCAGATTTAATGCATTTTATTCTAGAAGATATAGAGGAATTAAAGAAGATTTTATTTGACCCGAAAAGTTCGGCTGTATTTATGGCTGCTATAAATGCTTCATCATGGATCAATGAAAA
>JAKBFR010000269.1 GCA_021837545.1 Bacillota bacterium
AATTACTCTAAAGTACATATGAAACATGAGTACACTATTATTTTAGTGTCTTCTCTATTATTTCATTATCTTTACCCATCAAAGCTCGAGTACTCTTTTCAGAATTTTCAGCTCTCCATACCGCCATATCCTCATTAAGATTGTATTCTTCTTTACTTGCCAGTGCATCAATTAGTGGTACAACTTCATAAACCAATCTACTATCAGCACTATATCTATGTACCCACGTAGGTATATAGGACACCGCACCTATTGTAATATCCTTAGAGGTCTTATTCTTCTTAAACTGTATATTTACTATAATCCCATCTTCTGTATATCTATTGTTAGTTCTTTCATATTGTTGATTTGAAATAAAATTTCCCATAGAGTAAACCACCAAAGATTTTTTCCCTGTTTTTTTCGAGGTTATAAACTCAATGGGTTGAATAACATGTGGATGACTTCCTACAATAACATCTACCCCATAATCACATAACCTACTTGCAATACTTGTCTGATGCACATTAGGTTGCCTTTCATATTCATTTCCCCAATGAATAAAGAAAACAATAGCTTCTGCTCCCTTACTTTTCATTTCATCAATTTGCAGCTTAATTTTATTTAAATCCTCTTCAATGTATTCATAACTAAAAGTATTTAATAGCTTTGTAACATCACTAGGAATTTCAATTGCATTTAAAGTCTTATTTTTACCCTTTCTTGGTGTTTCGTAGCTATAGCTTATAACTCCTATCTTTATGCCTTTAACTTCCTCTATTATGTAAGGCTTTTTATCTAAATTTTCCCTTGTGCCAACAACTTTAAGCTTTCTTTTTTCGATTTCTGCCACTGTGCTAAAAACTCCAGCACTGCCCCTATCAATAGTGTGATTATTAACCGTAGATAAAATGTCAAAGCCACAATCCTTCAAAGCATCTACTATGCTACTAGGAGAATTAAAAAGTGGATATCCTGTATATTTCTGCTTTTCTCCAGCTAAGGTGGTTTCTAAATTTGCAAGGGCCATATCTGCCGATTTTATATATGATTTTACATATTTAAAATTATTGTCAAAATTATATTCTCCTGTACTCTCATTAAACTGTGCTTTTAACTGTTCTTCATGAACTATTATGTCCCCTACTGCTACAATATTAGCTTCATTGTATTCTAGGTTTTCACTGACCTGTAAATTATTTTTAACCTGTTGATTATTCTTAACCACCTGATTTTTATTATTTTTATTATTATCTCCTTGAAGGTTAATAATTATTGTACTGATAAGTGTAGCTACAAAGATACATATAATTATTAATATTTTAATAGACTTTTTCATCTTTAATCACCACTTTTCATAATTATTGAGTCATTTTCAAAGCTGTAACTTTAACAACATTTTGGAAGCTTCAAGCCTGCCCTCTTCTATAAGTGGCAGTTGCCAGCTTAGGAATGTTGCTTTGGTGTTAGTCCAAATCTGCTTCCAAAGTTGTTAATATTGCAGCATCGCAGATGATGATTTAACGACCTCCTTCCGAACTGTCGTTAAACACAAATTATATGCAAACATATTATACCATTTTTTAGTATATATGTGTACTAATTGAAATTCAATATTGCACTATTTTCTTAAGGATATTATATATATCTCTACTTATTTTTACATATTCTGTTTTAAAATATATTATTTATGTAAAATTAATAAGTTATAGTGTAATTTTTTCTCATAATAGTGTAAAATGTAATATTATATCTATATATTTTTGCAGGTTGATTTTTTGTATTATATGTAGCTATTTTTTTCCATTAAAAACCAGCTTTAATATCAACTTGATTCTAATAATAAAACCTATTAAAGATTCATTAAAGTTAATTAATTGTTTATATTTGGGGTGTGATGTATTTATGAGACTTGTACCAATAGAATTTGTAAAACCAGGAGATTTTTTAGCTAAAACTATATTTGATAATGATGGAAGGATTCTATTAAGAGAAGGTGTTGCATTAACTGAAGTTTTTTTAGTACGGATTAAGCGTTTACAAATTTATTCTATATATATTAATGATGAGTATAGTGAAACTGTAATTGAAGATGTAATAAAACCTGAATTACGTCAAAATGCTATAAAAGCTATTAAAGAAACCTTTTATAGTTTTGAAAAATACAGTTTATATTCTAATAATACAAATTTTAATGAAAAAAAATTTGCTCAGGAAAAGCAAGCCTATTTCGAATCAATAGGAAATATTGCTAAAGACATAATTGACGAAATTATAAGCAAGAAAAACGTAATGATTAATCTTGTAGACATTAAAAGTATGGATAATTACACCTATCAACATAGTGTAAACGTAGCCGTAATTTCTTTAGTATTAGGTGTTCAATTACAACTAAACCAAAATGACCTTTATACTTTATGTATGGGCGCATTGATACATGACATAGGTAAAGTTCTTATTCCAAAAGATATAGTTCTAAAGCCCGGTCCCTTAACTGACGAAGAATTTAAAGCTATAAAAGAACATACTACAAAAGGCTATGATTATTTAAAAGGATGTTTGGATATATCTGCTCCGGCTAGAATTGTGGCCCTTCAACATCATGAAAAGATGGACGGAAAAGGATATCCAGATAATATAAAAGACAAATCTATAAATAGATTTGCTAGAATTGTGGCTATTGCAGATGTGTACGATGCACTTACTTCGGACAGGCCTTATAGAAAAGCTATGAGTCCGAATGATGCTGTAGAATATATACTTTCCCATGGAGATAGTCAATTCGATTATGAAATGGTTAAA
>JAKBFR010000270.1 GCA_021837545.1 Bacillota bacterium
GTATATACTCATAAATTCCATTTTAGGAGTTCCTAGAAATCCATTTATCATTTGATTTACTATAGTATTTACTCTCATATCTCTATTATATATATCAAAAGCGCAATAGGTTTTATTCTTGTAATACTCTATAACCTCTTCTGAGGTAAGTCCAAATAATATAATATTCTCTTTTCCAACCGCATCAAATATTTCTACGTTAGCACCGTCTAGAGTGGCTATGGTTATAGCACCATTCATCATAAATTTCATATTTCCAGTTCCTGAAGCCTCTTTAGATGCAGTAGATATCTGTTCACTAACATCAGCACAAGGAATAATTTTTTCCGCTAAGGACACTCCATAGTTTTCAAGAAATACTATTTTTATTTTGTCTCTAACTATAATATCATTATTTATCTTATTAGCTAAAGCATTTATAAATTTAATAGTTTGTTTGGCAATATAATAACTTGGGGAAGCTTTTGCACCAAATATAAAAGTTCTTGGAACCATCTCTAAATTACGATTTTCTCTAAGCTCATTATATAAATGCATTATATGGAAGACATTTAAAAGTTGCCTTTTGTAAGCATGCAGTCTTTTTACTTGAACATCAAATATAGAATTCGGATCAACCTTGGTACCATTGTTCGTTAATAAATAGTTTGAAAAATTTATCTTATTATTTATCTTTATATTACGCGTTTTATCTTGAAATGCAGTATCTTTTGCATAATCCACTAATCTTGAAAGTTCATTTGGAGATTTTATCCATTGATCACCTATAGTCTCCGTTATAAGCTTTGATAACTCCTCATTAGAATTTAATAGCCATCTTCTATGAGTTATTCCATTAGTTTTATTATTAAATTTTTCTGGAAAGAATTCATAAAAATCCGCTAGTTCTTGGTGCTTTAATAATTCTGTGTGCAATTTTGCAACTCCATTAACAGAATGGCTTCCTACAATAGCGAGATATGCCATCCTTATATATCCGTCATAAATAATAGACATTTTATTGACTTTGTTCCAATCACCATTGAACCTACGATACACTTCATTGCAAAAACGCCTGTTTATCTCTTCTATAATCATATAAATGCGTGGGAGTAATTTTTTAAACATATCTACAGGCCATTTTTCTAGTGCCTCCGCCATGATTGTATGGTTAGTATAGGCCATTGTCTTAGTTGTAATATTCCATGCCTCATCCCAAGATAAGCCTTCCTCATCCATTAGTAAGCGCATTAGTTCAGCCACAGCTACAGCTGGGTGAGTATCATTTATCTGCACTGCCACATGGTTGTTAAACTCTTTAAGTGAAAGTTCCATCTTTTTATAACTTTTTAGAATACTTTGTATTCCTGCGCTCACAAAAAAATATTCTTGCTTTAATCGTAGTAATTTACCCTTTTCGTAGCTATCATCTGGATATAAAATTTGTGAAATAGCCTCCACTGAATATTTATCCTCACCTGCTTTTGCATAATTTCCTTGGCTAAAGGATGAAAAATCAAAATCTTCCTCCATAGTTTCTGCACTCCAAAGCCTTAAGGTATTTACAGTATTATTCTCATATCCCTTTATTGGAGTATCATAGGGAACTGCCCTTACAGATTCATAATTTTCATGGATAACTTTTATTTTTTCATTCTCCACATTTAAATGTACTTCCCCAGCGAATCTAACTTCTACAGACTTATTTTCTTTTCTTATCTCCCAGACATTTCCGTTTTTTAACCAATTATCAGGAATTTCTACTTGATAACCACCTTCTATTTTCTGTTTGAATAACCCATATTTATATCTAATTCCGCAACCATGTCCAGGTATCTCAGTAGATGCCATAGAGTCTAAAAAACATGCTGCTAGTCTTCCAAGTCCCCCGTTACCAAGGCCAGCATCTAATTCTATATCCTCTAGTTCCTTCAAACTTATTCCCAGTTCACTAAGTGCCTCCGCACATATACCCTTTATACCTAAATTAACTAAGTTACTATTTAATAATTTACCAACTAAGAACTCCATAGAAAAATAATATACTTGTTTCCCTTTATTTTCCCAATAACCTTTATTGCTTTCTATCCAAGCTTTAGAGCAATAATCTTTTATTAATGCACCTAAAGCAAAATATTGATGCGACTTAGAAGCATGCACTACCTCTTCTGCAAACATAGTTTGTAATTTTTCTATATAATCTAATTTAAATATTTCTTTATCTATTACCAAAACATTCACCACCTAGCAATTTAAAGTTTTACAATAAGTAAGGCACATTCAAATAAATAACAAGTAAATATGCTAGTCTACTTATTGCAATGTGTCCAAAATTTACTCTTTTATATTATTATATAAATTCATATAGTTTTTAGCTGAATTTTCCCAACTATTATTTGAAAGCATGGCATTTTGAACTAATTTATTCCAGGAAGCTTTGTCTTTGTATAAATCCAGAGCTTTATTTATGGTGGCTAATAATTCTTCACTACTATAATTAGCAAATGAAAAACCATTACCATTACCAGTATATTTATTGTAGGGAATAATTGTGTCTTTTAATCCTCCAGTCTCTCGAATAATTGGAATGCTTCCATATTTTAGGGCTATAAGCTGCCCGATACCACAAGGTTCAAACAGAGAGGGCATTAAAAACATATCTGAAGCAGCATATATTTGCTGTGCTAGTCCTTCATCAAAAATAATATTTGTTGATATCCTGCTTGGGTATATTGAAGCATAATATTGAAATATATCTTCATAATGTTCTTCGCCATTACCAAGCAGATCGG
>JAKBFR010000271.1 GCA_021837545.1 Bacillota bacterium
CGTCGCGGCACTGCTAACAGCATTCATGTATCGGCCGTGCATATCTACATCGCGCTTATAAGTTCTGAAGCGGGGAGAGACTTTAATTCCCCACCCTATTTCTAGATGGTTTTATAAAGAAAATCATTGAGTATACCACTAAAGAATACTCTGGTAAGTTAGAAACAAGCGGGAAGATAAAACACGCTATAATTAAGATACCTTTTAAGTGCATTACTAAAGTCAAGTTTATTACTAAACCTTATTTTCAAAATAACGATTCTCAAAATGAGGTAGAATTATTAGCAAATAATATGGTTGTTTGTGATTCTAACGATAAGAATATGATAATGAAGAATGTCTGTGAACAAAGCTTTAAGCTAATGGAATTCTTTAACGAAAAAGTCTTCTGTGAGCTAGTAAGTGCAGAAATTATCGAATCTGATATACTTGAAAATCCAACAGAGGATAGATACAAGTCATCTACGGAACAAACCTTCCATAACATTACTGAAAAGGTTCAATTATATTTAACAGTAAAGCTATTACAAAATCAGCAAGTGGAACTTTGGAGATAATACTAATTAGGTTTTAAAAGTGCCGAAATTATCCAATTCCAGCCTGTGATTGATTTAACTGTAGTTTTATTATCTATAAGATGATTAATAGCTTCACATAATTTATCACAAACAGCACCTAATGTTTTAAATAACTTATTTTTAAAGAATTTCTCACGAATTTCATCCCAAATCATTTCAATAGGATTAAGTTCAGGAGTATATGACAATAAGGGAAATATTTCCATGTTTTCCGGGATAATAAGACCACCTGATTTATGCCAAGGGGCATTGTCAGCCACCATTAAAATATAGTCATTTGGATGTTGCTTTGATACTTCAGCAAGAAATATATTCATACATTGTGTGTTACATTTTGGAAGAACAAGAGAAACCATATCCCCATCAAGTGGTGAAACAGCTCCATAAGCATACATGTATTCTCTAACCCTATGACAAGGAACAGTGGGTCTTATGCCCTCTCCACACCAACATCTTTTGGGTTTGTTTATACGTCCAAAACCAGCTTCATCTTGAAACATCAATCTAAAGCTTTTATTTACTTTAATGCAATATTCTTCTAAATCAGATATTTTGCCACACATTTTTTTTATAAGCCTCTATGGCTTCTTCACTTGCTTTATTAGGATGTTCACTTCTAGGCATTACTTTTCTCCAATCGTTACGGTGTAATAAATCATAAACAGTTGATTTTGAAACCGTTTTATTAAGCTTATTTTCATAGGCATTAATAATTTCACTTACTTCTAAAATTTCTCCTGCTAAAGCTTGTTGCCTAAATGGCTCTAAGAATTCCTTTTCTTCTTCAGCAGTCATATTTCTATTATTTCCTCCGTATTTTTTTGTTGCCAATTCTTCTATTCCAAATCTATTATATAAACTTATTAAATGGCTCACTCTTGATGAAGAATATTCTGTAATCTTTGATATTTCTTCTGTTGATAATCCATTTACTACTCTTAATTTTACACATAATAGTATATTTCTGTCTTTAGGATTATGGGCTTTCTTATATGCTTTTTTTATCTCGTTTTTTTCTTCTTGTGTATATATCTTTTGCGGTCTTCCTTTAGTTTTCATAGTATCAACTCTCCTAATATGTAGTATCTTAATTATAACATATTTGAGAATTTTTATAAATAGATTTAACGCTATATTAAAAACTAATTAGTATAAGATGACTTATTTTTTTAAACCTATGTAAAAGCCGTAAGATTGATGCTTATGCAAGCAAGAACTTACGGCTAAATTAATGCTATATTTTATACATAGCATTTATACCTATGCATCAATAGTTGATTCTATATTTTCTGTTTCTAACTTAAACCCATTTATCTGTACATCATCACTAAGTTCAATTAACAAACACTTTCTGCCTGCCTTATTTAAAACCTGCTTTATAGAACTAAGTTCTCTTGGAGTTATAGTTATATTTGTAGTTTCGTTTTCAATTTTTATGGACTTACTTCCAAAATCAGGAGTTATATTTTTAACTTTAAACTCATAATCTCCACCGCAAACTTCTTGAAAGACACTTTCAAGAGCTTCAGTGTTCTCTATACCACTTTCCTCTAAAATTATTTTCATTTCTTTCATATCTATAGTAGGTTCTTCTTCTTCCTCTATGTTATCTTCAATCTTTTCATTTATTCTTTCATATATTTCCTGCATAGTTTCTGTTTTTATCTTTTCTCCAATTACATTACTCAATATGGCATTAAAGCTTTCCTTTTCTTCTATGGCTGTAGGCTTAATACTACAGTTTAAAACTTGTTCTACAAAAGATATATTAAGTTGCTTTGCTTTTGAAGAATAATATACTATCTTATTTACATCCACATATCCATCACTAAAGCTTGGAAACATAAATCCATCTAAAGGCGATTTTAAATTTATTATGGTATCTAGTGCTGAATTGGGCTTGAATCTCAATTCTGCATAATCAAATTTTAAAACCTTTTTAGGTATGTCTACTTTATTTATACTACATAGAATAAATTCGATTGCTTGTACATAATCATCTATAGATTCCTCTGCTTCTTCGCTTCTTTTCTTATTGCCTTTATAATACTCTGCCTTTACAAAATTTATCACTATATCTGTGTCATAGCTATAATGCTTACATATCTTTTCCACTATCATATCTGCATAAACTGCCATATTTTCTCCAGAACTTAAAGAATTATATAAAATATGTTGAGTACATTCT
>JAKBFR010000272.1 GCA_021837545.1 Bacillota bacterium
CTTAAATAATATTATATATTATTTAAGCATATTTTTCCATATTTTCTAGAATATATTATCAGTACACTACATCCTCATTTTTTACCTTGAAGAGAATTATAGTTGAGAATAATGCAATGTATACCACAGCAAATATTATAGGTACTATACCATCGCTGATATTTACGTAGTAACCATTAGAAAATTTTGCAAGAAGACCTATGGGAGAGAAATCCTTTGTTTTTGTGAAGTAATCTACTATATTTAATATTATAGCTAAAACAATGGTAGTGGAAATTACAGTACCTGTATTTTTCACAATTAGAGATATAAGTAGAACTATAGTTCCAAAGGCCATTACCGGCGCTATGCTAAGGATATATATTGAAATCACCTTTAAAAGCTCACCAGAGATTACATTTGCACCCCCAAAAGTTAGATAACCAATAATTAAGCTTATAGCAAGATTAAAAAGTGCTACTATCGATGAAATCACTAGCATAAATAGTAGTTTCCCTAGTATAAGCTGACTTTTAGTTATAGGAGATACTAATGAAAATTTCATTGTACCTTCCAGATAATCTTCGCTTAACACAGAAGTAAAGATTATAGCTATAAATATTAGGTAAATAGGTAATAGAGGCTTATAAATAAAATCTCCACTAAAGAGTATTGAAAATCTTATATAATTTAAATTCGTTATTAATGCTTTAAAGAAGCTATCATAGTCTTCTGATTTTGCAGTATGTTTAAGCACGTCGTTTCGCATATCACTGTAACCATAGGCTGCTAAAATACAAAGGGATAATATTACAACAAAAAGTATAATAAACTTTTTTTGATGTATTAGTTTTATAAATTCATTTTTTACTACTTTTAATATATTCATAGTACCACATCCTTTTCCTTCATAAGCCTTACACTAAAGATAATAAACATAGTTAAATAGATTAATGAGATTACAACAATTGGCACACTACTTACATTTCCACCAGCACTTAAAGGGTAGGTTATTGTAAAGTACTTTGCTTTGGGAAGAAGATTATCTAAAATAGTCATGAATATATAACTTCCCATTGAAATCATAAGGGTGTTTTGAAAGCTATCGCAAAGCAGAGCTACCACTGCCGTAAAGCCACATATGGAAATCAGCGCTGGGATGCAAATAGTATAGAGTTTTATAATGGATGTTAAATCTGAAAGACCACTAAAAAAAACAGCTCCTATAAGCAGTGATGCTGCAAAAGAAAATACTAATGAAATTAAAATAATTAGTATGAGAAACGCTAATTTTCCTGTTATAATATCTTCCTTTTTAATCTTTGAGATTAAAAAAAACTTTGTACACCCTATTGAATAATCCTCTGCTACTATTTGTGCTGTAAAAATTATAAGTATCAAAGGTAAAATTGGTGATAGGAAAAAGCCTTTAAAATAACTCCTCATAAAATCATTTATAGTTAAGGTTGATTTATTAAAATTCAAGGTTAGTATAGTGAAAAATATAATAGAACCTAATAAACATAACAGAAGCCATAATAGCTTTTTCCCGTATAAAAACTTTAGAATTTCATTTTTAAATATCTTAAGCATATTTTTTCTCATCACCTATTTTCTTTAAAAAGAAATCTTCTAGGGAGATCTCTTCCTTCTTTATTTCACTAAAGGAGATATCTTCTAGAACAAGCTTTTTATTTATACTTAAATAGGTTCCTACATTACACTTAATCTTAACTCCATACTGGAAATCAAGTACCTCTTTAACACCATCAATATAAGCTAAAGCTTTCTTTGTAGCAGATATTTCTTGTGTTTTTATTATTAAAGTTTCCATTTTTTCATTTAAAAGCTGATTTACTTCACCTTCAACTATTAATTTACCTTTATAAAGGATAGAAACTCTGTTGCAAAGAGCTTGAACTTCACTTAATATATGGGAGCAGAGTATGAAGGTTACCCCTTCCTTTTCTTTTAGGAATCTTATTAAGTTTCTAATTTCTATAACCCCTTGAGGGTCCAGACCATTAGTAGGTTCATCAAGAATAACAACCTTTGGGTTATTCAAAAACGCCCTAGCAATAGCAAGTCTTTGCTTCATTCCTAAAGAGTATTTAGATACTTTTTTATCCTTACTTGCACTGAGTCCCACCATCTCTAGAACTTCTAATACCCTTTTCTCTTTAAGTCCATAAAGATTAGCAAAGAGCATTAAGTTCTTATATCCTGAGAGGTATAGGTAAAAACTTGGTGCTTCTACCATAGCACCTACTTTTTCAATGGCCTTATTTCTGTCATTTTGAACATCATATCCATCAATAGATATCTTCCCAGCTGTAGGTTTTACAAGTCCTAATATCATCTTTATAGTAGTACTTTTGCCGGAACCATTGGGTCCTAGAAAACCATAAACATCACCATCATATACATTTATATTTAGCTCTTTCACTACTTCTTCATTTTTAAATTTTTTGGATATATTCTCACATTTTATTATGCTTTTCATTTAATCCACTTCCTTTCACATTTATATCATATCTTAATTCAAGTAAATTAAACGAAATTCATCCTAAAGGAAAATAATTCTTTCCTAAGCGTTAATTATAATAGATCTATTCAATGGATAATTAGAGCAGATATTGATAGTATTTATAGATATGAAACTGAAAGACGTGTTAAAGAATATGAAAAGAATAATAAATTAGGAAAACTACGAAATTTCAATTAATTAAATACTTGTCTTTTCTTGACACAGCCTGTCTATATTTGTGGATAAC
>JAKBFR010000273.1 GCA_021837545.1 Bacillota bacterium
TCTGTGTCTATAGTTTATTTAAAGGATGAGCATATCTTCCATATCTAATAGATATAATTTTATCATCTTTACCCTTACAATATCTCCCTGAAATTTTAGCTGCAAATTCAATATCTTCATTTGTCGCTTTACCAATTATAACAACCATAGAACCAGTATAGTCAGTAGCTAAAAATATTAAATCATCTTCAGTTAAGAATTGTTTTAATAATTCCCCTTCTTCACCAGTTCTTGTAGATATAATCTTAGCATCTTTAGAAACCCTAAAATGTCTTCCTATTTTTAATAACTCTAGGTCTTTTTTAGATATCTCTTCTTTATGCTCAACTAGTTCTCTAAGCCTTATAGAATAGTTAGGTTCGGTAAGTTTACACCCACCAGCAGGTGATGGATAATCTAGAATTCCCCACTTTTCTGCTAATTCCATTTGAACTTTTCTATTTCTTCCTTTTATATCCATAAGAGCTTCTCTATCTATTAAACCGTTTATCTCCATTTCAGTTGGGTTAAGATTTTTAGCGCATAGGGGTCTTAATATTTTACGTCCTATGCCAGATTCATTTTTCACTATGTCTAAGGCTGACCTATTTTGAGACATAGGCCTTTGATTTAAAACTTCTCCTGTTATTATAAAATCTGCATGAAATTTTTCCAATAATTCTCCACAGTATCTCATCATCATAGCATGGCAATCGATACAAGGATTCATATTTTTACCATGACCATGTTTTGGATTCTTTACCATTTCAAAATGTTCATCTGAAAAATCTACTACTTCTAAGGGTATATCTATTTGTTTAACCATTTTCAATGCATTTTTTTCACTAAAAAAGTGAGATTTAAAGCATATCCCTATAACTTCTATACCTTGTTCTTTTACAAGTTTTGCTGCTAATATACTATCAAGGCCTCCAGAAATCATAGCTAAAGCTGTTGTCATAAAAATTTCTCCTCTCTTCATTGTATTTTATTAGATACAAATAAAATATATCTAATTCTATAATACAACTACTATTTATTGTTTCTTTCTATAGCTAATTTAATAAGTTCATCAATAAGTTCACCATAAGTTTTACCTGTGGCTTGCCACATTTTAGGATACATGCTTATTTGAGTGAAACCTGGTATAGTATTAACCTCATTTAAATAAACATCTTCAGTCTCTTTATCTACCAGAAAATCCACCCTTGCCATACCAGCACAATCTAGTAATGTATAAATTTTCACAGCCTCTTCTCTAATTGCCTGTAGCTTAGCTTCACATAATGCCGCAGGGATTAAAAGCTTAGATGCCTCACTTTTATATTTAGCTTCATAATCATAAAACTCTTTTGCTGGAACTATTTCCCCCGGGATAGATGCCTTAGGATAATCATTTCCAAGCACAGCCACTTCAACTTCTCTTGCATTAATAGCCTTTTCAACTAAAATTTTTCTATCATATTTTAGTGCCTCTTCTACTCCGAGTATTAGTTCCTCTTTGTTATGCGCTTTTGTTATTCCTACAGAAGAACCGCTGTTAGATGGTTTAATAAATACAGCATAGCCTAATTTTTTTTCTATCTTTTCTAATAATATTTCTTTATTTTCTGCATACTCATGGGCATTAATTACCACATAATCTGCTTGTTTTATATTAAAGTTTTCCAATAAGTATTTTGTATATACCTTATCCATGCAAAGAGCAGAAGACATTACCCCTGGTCCCACACAAGGAAGATTTAATAATTTACACATGCCTTGAATAGTACCATCTTCTCCAAATAACCCATGCAATACTGGAAATACTACGTCTACCTCTTTATTAAATAAAATCTTTTGTCCCTCTGGCATTTTATAATATTCGTCTTTTTCCCATTCTCCACTCTCTATATTGTCTAATTTTCCAGTATATTCAAACCATAACCCATCCTTAGTTATTCCAATAGGATATATATCATATTTTGTTTGATCAATATTCTTTAATACTGATGTTGCCGATACTCTGGAAACCTCATGTTCTGTAGACTGTCCACCAAATAATACTGCTATCTTCTTTTTCATTGATCTCTCTCCTTATAACCATTATAACTATTTTATGAATAATAAAAATATAAGTTGCTAAATAAATTTGTTATTATATCATATTATATCATTTCTATCTATTACTTTATATTTTAATTTTTAAACTTCAACGCCCATAATAATACCACTAGAAATTATAATAGTAAATTAAAAATAACTCAATAGAAGAAAGGATATATATGCACTTTATGCAATATATCCTCTCTTCTATAGACTAAAGATATCCTTTACAATCGTTCAAACCTTTATTTGCCTATATAGTTAATTTCCCATTAGGAGTATCTATTATTTCGATTATTCTTTGCTCATATCCAGTATCAGCATTAATATATACTATAAAATTTTTCTCCTTATATGAACCCAAAAATTCATAGCACAAAACTTCTTTATTAGTTTCTGTAGGTACAATAGCTAAACTAATTTTATTTATTTTTAGTCGCTTGCCGACCTTTTCTTGTGCTTTTGCTGCGGTTATCTTTGGTTGCGTAATCTCTCTTTTTTCAATATGAGACACTAGAAATTTTTCAGATTCAATTCCTATGATACTACCATCATCTAGGGCAATCTTAAGCTTTACTTGATCTGGGTAAATGGCTATTTCTCCTTGGTTATATACATAACTTACTACCGCTGTATTTTCATAGTTTAGTGTATATGTAGGCTCCATATTTTTATATCCTATTTTA
>JAKBFR010000274.1 GCA_021837545.1 Bacillota bacterium
ATCAAGGAGATGAGTTGTTAAAATTAATTGCTAATGTTCTTAAAGATGTATGTAATGAAAAACAATTTATCTTTAGAACTGGTGGAGATGAATTTGTTATTTTAGTTCCCAATACCACTGATTATGAATGCGAATCTATTATAAGAAAAATATTTAAACAATGTAAAGCTTATAAACATGATTTAATCGATGTTAGTATAGCATTAGGTGCATCTATAACTAATAGTTTAAATAAAAGTATATATGATGCATTAAAGGAAGCTGACGATAAGGTATATCGTCAAAAGTTGTTACAGAAAAATAGCCTTAACAGCTCAATGATGCATTCTCTGCAAATGGGACTTCAAGCTAAAAGCTTGGAAACGGAAGAACATACTGAAAGAGTATTACAGCATTCCTTGATAATTGGACAAAGGTTATCACTACCGATGGATGTAATGGATGAATTGACTATAGTAGCGAAACTACATGATATAGGGAAAATAGGAATAAGTGAGGAAATTCTACTTAAGGCAGGAAGATTAACGGAAGATGAATTTGAAATAGTTAAAACCCATTCAGAAAAGGGATATAGGATAATTAAGGCATCTAATCAGCTGGATAATGTAGCGAAAGGGGTCTTGGCACACCATGAAAGGTGGGATGGCAGGGGATATCCGCTTAAATTGAAGGAAAATGGGATACCATTAATATCAAGAATTGTCTGCGTTGCCGATTCATATGATGCTATGAGAAATAATGGCATTTATAAGAAGCCTTTAACCAAGGAACAAGCGATTCATGAATTAAATAGATGCGCAGGAAAACAATTTGATCCTGATATAGTAAAAGTATTTGTGAATTATCTAGAAGAAGTAAGACAATAAGTTCATTGATTGTTATGAATTAGAAAGTACATAATTGTATTGTAAATAAGGCATGAAATTAATTAGTTCAATTTCATGCCTTATTATGTTTTTAAGTCTCTTCCAAACTAATAATTTTTAATTTAGCATTTGTGATATTTTATTAAATGCGTAATCTAACGCACTTTCAAGGTTTGCGTTATTTTTTCCAGCACCTTGGGCTTGGGATGGACTTCCGCCTCCCTTACCATCAATAAGAGTTATAGCATCCTTTAATAAATCATTCATTTTCACATCTTTAACATCCTTAGAGCAGGCAAAGATAAGATTAGCTTTTTCTTCAGATTTTACAGCCATTAAAGCAATTGTCTTTTCATTTTCAATTAACTTAGAGGTAAGATTACTTACATATTTTAAATTTTCACTATCAAATATTTTCTTTATGACTTTAGTGTTATTTATGTTGGCCGCGCTTTCAAGAATTTCTTTAACTTGATATTTAGCTAATAAAATATTAAGGCTCTTATTTGTTTCATTGGCCTCACGAAGACTTTCATTTAGATTTTTTATACCATTTATAGCTTCATTTTCATTACAATTTAAATACCTGCATATGGAGTTTTGAAATTCATCTTTTTCAAAAGAATCTGAAACAGCACGATCACCAGCTAAGAACTCTATCCTTGTTCCTTCTTTATGTTTTTGAAACCTCTTTATTTTTATTAGTCTCAAATCAAGAGTTGATGAAGGATGAAGGCCACAGCAGGCATTTATATCAAAATCACCAACTTTAACAACCCTAATATCCTCTTCAGTATTTGGAAGAGCACGTCTCAGAGTTAATTTTTTTAGTTCAGCCTTGGTTGGAATGAACGATTCTACAGTTAAGGCATCACCTATTATTTTATTTGCAAGTCTTTCAGCTTCTCTAACTTGTTCTTCAGTTAAAACTCCATAAATATCAACTGTACTTATGTCAGAGCCTAAATGTATGGCAAATGTATTGGCATTAAAAAGATTAAAGAAAGCACCTGATAAAACATGTTGGCCCAAGTGCTGATGCATACCATCACGTCTTCTATCCCAATTAATTGAACATTTGACCTTATGAATTTTAATTGGTTTCTTCTCTACAACATGATGAACAATATCATCTTTTTCATAAACATCAATAATTTGTTGATCATCTAAAAATCCAAGATCACAGCTTTGACCACCGCCGCCTGGGAAAAATGCTGTTTTATCTAATATAACATGAAATTTATTATCTATTTCTCTTATATCAACAATTTCAGCAGTAAACTCCTTAAGGTATTGGTTATCATAATAAATTTTTTCCATATGTAAACTAGCCTCCTTAGACATACTTATTTCAAAGGCTCAGTAATTAGTACTTACTTAATCTGAGTCTGAGAATAACTTAATAATATTATTATATCAGAAAGAACTTTAATGTGGATAAAAGATTAATCTTCTACAGATACTAGCATTAATTATTTTGTAGAATGAGGTGATTAAAAGTGAGATTATTATTATATGTGGTGTTCAATTTAATATTTTACTCTTTTATAGGTAGGATAATAGAAGAAGCATATAGTTATATTGTTACAAAGAAATTCCAAGAAGAAGGCTTTTTATTTGGGCCATTTAAGCCAATGTATGGAATAGCTGTTACTCTTCTAATTGTATGCAATGAAGTGCTGAACATTGATGGGATTCCATTAATTATCTTATGTTTTTTAATTCCAACAACCGTTGAGTATATAAGTGGATATATTCTTAAACATGAATTTAACAAAGTTTACTGGGATTATTCAAATTTTAAATATAATATTCATGGATATGTCACTTTAAGGTTTTCTTTATATTGGATGTTACTTAGATTTTTGGGGATTTATTTTTTTC
>JAKBFR010000275.1 GCA_021837545.1 Bacillota bacterium
AATATCATGTGTATCTAATGGTTCTGCTGTAAATATATTTTTATCTAATACTATAAAATCCGCTTTTTTTCCAATCTCTAAACTACCTACTTCTTTTTCTTTGCCTAGTACATAAGCTGCATTTATTGTAAATATTTTAATAGCTTCTAGTACTGATATTCTCTCACTAGGGTTTAGCCTATATCGTGAATCCTTCAAATCTACTCTTTCTGGATACCTTGAAGGGATAAAATCATATAAGTTGCGTATTATAGCACATTCAATAGCATTTAACGGATTAGGATTTTCAGGAACTTCACGGTCTGAAGATCCTGCTGTAACAATCCCTTCATCAATTAATGACTTAACTGGATATTCTCTATGTGCTCTTTCTGCTCCTATTGCTTGTACTTCATTTTCGCTAGAGTTTACATTCTTATGAAACCAAAATGGTTGTATTATTGCATTTATATTTAAAAGTTTCATTCTTCGTTTATAATATTTAGTTATTAAATCTATATGAATTAATGAATTTCTATGATTGTGATTTATATTATTATTAATAGAATACTCTATTCCATCAATTGCTAATTTACAGGCAAAATCTCCTATAGCATGAATGCAGACATTAAAATCTAATCTATTCGCCATCGTAATTGCCTCTTTAAATTCAACTATGTCCCACCTAAAAATTCCATTAGCTTTGGTATTTTTTTCATCTATGTTTTCATATTGCTTAAACAAGTGAGCTGTTTCCATTTCTATAATTCCATCTGCAAAAAATTTAGTTATTGCTAGATCTAATAAGTCTGTTTTATATATTATTCTGTTTCTCTTTAATTGATGTATTTGTTCATATATAGTTTTTTTACATACATCATAGGGCATAATAGTGATCCCATATATTACCTTCAATTTAAGCTTATTAGTTATTTCTAGCCTTCTATAAAGTTCCAATGGCATTTCTAATTCTTCCTCATTAATTTGGCCTATTGTTGTTATTCCATATGAATGTAAAAGATTTTGATATTTTATAAATCTACTTAAGTATTCCTTATCTTTATAATTCTGAACATTATTTATGTTAACCAATCTTATAGCATTTTCTTTTAATGTACCCCATAATTCGCCTTGTTCATCTAATTCTATTTTACCTCCAATTGGAGCTTTTGTATCTTTAGTTATTTTGAAATATTCAAATGCTTTATTATTTAACCATAAGGCATGACTATCACAATCCTTTAATACTATTGGTTTATGAGTTCGTATCTTTTCAAGCCACTTTTTATTGGGTCCTTTAAATCTTTCAGCATATCTATTTAAATCATTTTCTTCTCCCTCAAAATCAGAGCTTTTCCACCCTACTCCATAAATTATCTCTTCTTCGGGATGAGAATCAACATAACTTTGAATCAATTTTAAGTATTGCCAAGGATTACTTGCATCAAATAAAGATAATCCATCTCTTTTTATCATCATTCTTTCTGGTATGTGACAATGAGCATCTATAAACCCTGGCAACACTATCCTGAATTTCAAATCAACTATTTCTGTTTTATCAGTAGAATAGTTTCTTACTTCTTCATTGCTTCCTAAAGCTACTATACTTCCATCCTTAATAGCCATTGATTCATGAACACTACTCTTATCATCAATACTATATATAACTCCATTAACAAAAATCTTATCAGCATCACTAGAAGACTTTTTATTTAATTTCATTCTTCAGTTCCCCCACTCTTATTTAACAATAAATTAGAAATGTACTTAATTTAAATGCATGATATTTTTCTATTATTATCCATTGTTTTTTAATATATGCTGAAATTATCAGTTTTATTAATTTAAATATATATTCTAATCTATCTTTACAAATATTAAATATTGATAGATAATAATTAGTAATATGATTTATATATCAGGAGGTATTATATGGAAACTTTAATTTTAGAAGAAGGACTAAGAGCTCCAAATTTCACTTTAATAGGCTCTGATAAAAAAGAACATACTTTAAGTGATTATTTAAATAAAAAAGTAATTTTATATTTTTATCCAAAAGATAATACAGCTGCTTGCTCACAAGAAGCTCAGGATTTTAAGAATTCAATGAAGGAATTTAATGAAAAAGATACTATAATTATAGGCATAAGCAGAGACTCTATTAAATCTCATGATAAATTTATTGCTAAATATGATTTGCCTTTTCTTTTACTTTCTGATGAAGAAGAAGTAGTTTGTAATCTTTATGGAGTATTAAAAGAAAAAACTATGTTTGGAAAGAAATATCTTGGAATTGAAAGAAGCACATTTGTAATAAATGAAGAAGGACTTATTACAAATATCTATAGAAAAGTAAAGGTTTCTGGACATATTGAAACTTTAAAATGTTCAATATAGTATATATTTTTTATTTCCTAAATAAGAAATCATCTGCTTGTTGGTAGTTTTCTTTATAAAACAAAAAAAGATAGTTATTCTAACTATCTTTTTTATAATTACCTCGCAACGTCCTACTCTGCCACACAGTCACCCGTGCAGTACCATCGGCGCTATAGACCTTAACTGTCCTGTTCGGAATGGGAAGGAGTGTTACCTCTATGCCATCGTCACGAGATGCATGTTTTTCCCAAATCTCTGATTTGGTTGAAAAACAGCACATCGACGAACGTATGTGAGTCGATGTTTCCTTTCAGAAACTAACTCAATTATATCGTCTTGTACTACCTGAAAGAATTGTTCTTTCAAAATTGCATATAGTTATTAATGTAT
>JAKBFR010000276.1 GCA_021837545.1 Bacillota bacterium
ATTTTGTGCGCACCTTTTTTTGCGCCCCTTTTTTTTTCGGGCTCCCTCACTCCTTCGCCCTTCTGCATCCCTTGGATTTTGGGGCACTTCGATTTTTGCGAAACAATTTACTTTTTCAGTCTTGCTCTTAACTGAGTGTCTGCTCTTGCAAGTTTTACCCACCTTCTCAATCCTGCGTCTACGTTTTGAAGAAATGACGAACGCTCGTCATACTCATTCTTAAATTCAATTTATCTAGCTTATCCCCAAAAGAAGCTACAAGTTCAGCAACAGAACCAACGCCTGTTGCTGCTCCATTAATTTCTGAGCTTGTACGTTCGATTCCTGTAATTATATGTTTACTAAAATCTTTTACCTCATTAGTACAATCAGTTACCTGTTTGAAATCTTTTTGAACATTCTGTGCATATTCAAAGTTATCGCTAATTGCTGTTTTAGAATTTTCAATTTCTTCTCTTAGTGAATCTATACTTTCATATAGTGTCTTAACACTTTTATCAATTCCATTTACTAATTCTGTTGTTGATGATGATAATTTTCTTATTTCATCTGCTACTACGGCAAATCCTCTACCAGCTTCTCCTGCTCTAGCAGCTTCAATTGATGCATTTAATGCTAAAAGATTCGTACTACTTGCTATATCTGTTATACTATTTGACATATCTTGAATATTTCTAGAATTATTTTCCAACGTATGAAATGCATCTGTAATTAAATCAAGCTGAGTGCATGTCCCATTGATTTTATCTGCTAATGTTCCCATTTTATTATCCGCTTGTTTTACTGCAACTTCAGAACTATTCATAACACCATTTATTTTATTAGCATATTGACTAAACTCATTAAAATTAGAATCTAAACTGTTAATCATGTCTTGTATATTATTAATTTGTGAATATGTATTATCGATTTCTTTAATTGATTGAGTTACTTTAACTTCTTCCTCCATAAACTCTTCTAATTTTTTTTCTATATGTAATACACCATAATTAATACTCTTATCATAATTAAAAGTTTTTTCTAAGTCTGATTTCCCATCTTGTTCTATTTTCAACTTCACTTCTTCATTTAAATTTATATTTTTATTTTTGTTTGATTTAAACCACTTCATATCTTATACCCTCATCTATTCAAATATAGCAAGAACCATTGTTTGATTAAAATGTTGATCATTCAGCTGTTCTCCATAGCCTGCAAATCCAATATAATCACCTAAGGCACTACTCATTGTTTTAGCAAATTCATTTAAATATCCATCCTTTTCAAAAAGCATTGATCTTGCTAGACAGTTTATCATTATAGCTAATGATGGATTTGGAACATCCTTTTTTACTTTCTCTATTGTTTCATTAATTACATTCTTATAATTATCAGGTTCTAAAAGTACCATTTGGGAATTATTATATACCCTTGCATGATATGACATCCCATTATTTTTAGTAACCATCTGATTTGCAGTAATATACATATCATTTCCAATAATTCTTCCAAGAGGGTAACTATCTAAATATTTAGGAAGATCTTCAACCGTAGTATTTAATGCTTCTGCTGTTACTTTTGCAGCTGGTTTGTTATCGTATTCGTATACTATACGATTACTGACATCTACTTTAGTTGCTGTAAAATAATGAGTCGTTGGTTTATAAATATTTTCTCTGTATAATTTAATTTTACCACCTAAATTTTTAATTATTACAAAAGCACATGCGTTGTTATATACTTTACCATTAAAAGAAATCATTGTTTTTTCTGCTCTACCGCGATCACCTGATGATCCTCCAAATAGTGGAATCTTCTTTTCCTTAAGTACAGAATTTAGTGTTGATAAAACTAATTCTTCACAACTTATTAAAGCTGTAGAAACTTCAAAGCACACTGTATTAGAAATATTATTGAATTTCTTTATACATTCAATTACTCTGTCAACATATTTTAAGGGATATCTATCCACTTCTTCTAATACATCTGCATAACATTCAATTCCATCTTCAATACCCATTACAATCAATGTATCTTTATAAGCTCCATCCCTGCAAAATCCTGCAAATGTTGTAGACCCAAGAATAATACTGTTTTTAAATTTATCTTTAATTTTTTCAGAATATACTTCAAAATGTTCAACATCAGAAAAAAACAATATTAATTTAGGTGATTTAAGTCCCATTGTAGCCTCAGATATTGCTTCTTTTAAATCACTTTTAGAACTTTTTCCTACTTTATAATTCATACTTATCACCTTCTTACTATCTGTATAAGGTATCATACTCCCCTTATCATAGAGTGTTATACATAGACTACTTATAATCTATGTAGTCTATAATTTATTTAACTGTATATTATAAAACAATTCCTCCTTTTATTTTTATAAAAATAAAACCAACAATCAGTTATTAAGCTGATTATTGGTCGGTTGCACCACTAACTCCAAATTCCCAAGGTACCCAAATAAGAGAATTCTTCACAGTTTCCAATTTTTTAATTTTATTAAACTTTATAATTATATAATACTGTATATTTTTATATGTTTTTGTAAATTTAAACACATAAGTGTATATTATCATCAAAATATAAAAATTTCAATATTGACTTTTACCCTAAATGGTATTTTTGTAGAATTGAACTTGCTACCACGCACTCTTTATTAGATTCTAATATATTTATGGATTATTTGCCTTACCTATATATGTATTATAATAATATGGAATTATAATTTCTCCATCAAGATC
>JAKBFR010000277.1 GCA_021837545.1 Bacillota bacterium
TAGAATTGAAGAAATGGTAGAAAAAGCTAAAAAAGAGGTTGATAGCGATATAAGAGAAGAAGGAGAACAAGCAACTTTTGAAACAGGAGTACATGGACTTCATTCAGAAATTATTAGGCTATTAGGGAGACTTAAATACAGAACTAGTTATGGTCAAAATGTATTAAAGCATTCTATAGAAGTTTCATATTTAGCTGGGCTTATGGCCTCTGAACTTGGAATTGATCCAACTCTAGCTAAAAGATGTGGACTACTTCATGATATAGGAAAAGCTGTGGACCATGAAGTTGAAGGACCCCATGCACTTATAGGTGCAGAAATAGCTAAAAAACACCATGAATCACCTATTGTAGTAAATGCTATTGCAGCGCATCACGGTGATGTTGAGTTACAATCTCTTGAAGCAATACTAGTTCAAGCGGCAGATGCTATATCAGCTGCAAGACCAGGTGCAAGAAGAGAGACTTTGGAAGCTTATATCAAAAGATTAGAAAAATTAGAAGAAATTGCAAATTCCTATGAAGGTGTAGATAAGTCGTATGCTATTCAAGCTGGAAGAGAAGTTCGAATTATGATTAAACCAGAAATAATCGATGATGCAGGTGCTGTTGAAATGGCAAGAAATCTAGTTAAAAGAATTGAAAATGAACTAGAATATCCTGGTCAAATTAAAGTAAATGTAATCAGGGAAACTCGAGCTATTGATTATGCTAAATAAACCAATATAATATTAAATCCTCTTAAAATTTAGAATATTTCCAAATTTTAAGAGGATTTTTTTTATATTTGTAGAATAGTATAAATATAGCAATTAAATGTACTAATAGGAGGTTTATTATGGAAGTATTAAAAGTTTCAGCAAAATCAAGCCCAAATTCAGTAGCAGGAGCCCTAGCAGGAGTTCTAAGAGAAAGAGGGGCAGCAGAAATTCAAGCAATAGGCGCTGGCGCAATTAATCAAGCTGTTAAAGCTGTTGCTATAGCAAGAGGTTTTGTTGCACCAAGTGGTGTAGATTTAGTTTGTATACCTGCCTTTACAGATATCATAATAGAAGGTGAAGAAAGAACAGCAATTAAGTTAATAGTTCAACCTAGATAATAGGTATACAAAGGGCTTGTGGGACAAGCCCTTTATTTTTTTTATAGAAAATCACAAACTATACACTATTTAGAGGAAATTTGTAGGCAAAAGTAAATTTGTTCTATTTACATAACAAAAAAAAAATGATATATTAATAGCATATGAATTATATCCTTCATTTTTTTTGTAAATGAAGTTAATAATTCAATTATCTCATTTAAATGAAATTTATATAAAAATATACAAATAATATAAGTCGCGGGGGTAAGAAAAATGTTATTATCTAAAAAAGCTGAACAAATATCACCATCTTTAACATTAGCTATAACTGCAAAAGCGAAAAAAATGAAAGCTGATGGAATCGATGTCATTGGATTTGGTGCTGGTGAACCTGACTTTAATACACCAAAAAATATTCAAGATGCAGCTATAAAAGCAATTCAAGAAGGAATGACCAGATATACAGCTGCTTCAGGTATTATTGAGTTAAAACAGGCAATAATTCAAAAATTAAATAAAGAAAACAATTTAACTTACATACCATCTCAGATTATAGTTTCAACTGGAGCAAAACAATCCTTAGCTAATGTTTTTCAAGCTATTTTAAATCCAGGAGACGAAGTTTTAATCGGAGTTCCATATTGGGTTAGCTATCCAGAGTTAGTTAAATTAGCAGATGGAGAACCTGTTTATGTAGAAACAGAAGAAATTAATGCATTTAAATTAACAATTGAAAGCCTTAATAGAGCATTAACTTCTAAATCTAAAGCAATAGTATTAAATAGTCCTAATAATCCTACAGGAACAGTATATACAAAGGAAGAACTTATAGAAATTGCTAATTTCGCAAAAGAAAACAACTTAATCATAATATCAGATGAAATTTATGAAAAATTATTATATGGGAATAATGGTCATATTAGTATTGCAAGCCTTTCGGAGGATGCGTACAATAGAACTATTGTAATTAATGGTGTTTCTAAGGCTTATGCTATGACAGGTTGGAGAATAGGGTATGCTGCTGCAAGCGTGGAAATGGTTGCATTAATGTCTAATGTTCAAAGTCATACTACTTCTAATCCTAATTCGATTGCTCAATATGCATCTGTTGAAGCTTTAAATGGTCCGCAAGATGATGTAATCAAAATGACTGAACAATTTAAGCTTAGAAGAGATTACATGGTAGAAAGAATTAATAGTATTAATAATTTGTCTTGCATCAAACCTGAAGGTGCATTTTATGTAATGGTGAATATAAGCAATGTTTTAAATAAATCAATTGATGGAAAAGTTATAAAAGACTCACTTGCTTTTTCAGATATTTTACTTGAAAAAGAAAAAGTTGCTGTTATACCAGGTATAGCATTCGGAGTAGATAATTTTATTAGATTATCCTATGCTACTTCAATGGAAAATATAAAAAATGGACTTGATAGAATAGAAAGGTTTGTTGAAAATATTTAAAATTGATTTAGATGCTTTTTAATGATATTATAGTAGTGTGAGTTAGTGATAAAGTGTTTTATCTAAGCTCATTCTACTATTAAAGTATTGAGGTGAAGTGAATTGGTGACAAAAGAAGTCATGGTTAGTAATCCTAAAGGATTGCATGCTAGACCAGCCACATTATT
>JAKBFR010000060.1 GCA_021837545.1 Bacillota bacterium
TGAATGTTATGCCACTTTGAGTGTCCTGACATTTGTTTTCCTCCTTACTTTAATTTAAATACATAGTTTTCAATAAATAAATGTACAATTCATTATAATTTAAATTCCATGTGTTTATACAGATTTTTATTATTACTTATAATAAAATTAATTTAGTTATTTTGAAATACAAAATTCACAAAAAATTATACCATATTATGAACAAATTCACAATATATACTGAGTCCATGCAAATGGGTGCCCCTCTTGGTTATACGTATACGTGTAGTTTTCACCTTGGTATCTATATTTTCAAATAAAGTCTATTTCCTTCTTTAAAATAAATTCCTTCTTCGCTCTTTCGAACTATTACTTTTCCATTTGTAGCTTCTACAATTTCATTTTCTATATCACCTGAAATTAACTTTTCTGATAATATATGAACTATTACCTTATCACTATATTCTGTATCTTCTATGTGCCAGGAATTTTGCCCGCATATATGTTGAATTCTGCCAAATAAATCATATTCTATTTCAAAGCTTAATTTTAGTCCCTGAACTTTTTCTACAATACCTGCAGCTTTTATGGCAATACTCGCCCCTTTTATATATGCTCTTGTTAATCCACCTGTACCTAAAAGTATTCCTCCAAAATATCTAGTAACCACAACTGCACAATCTGTTATTCTACTTTTCTTCATTACTTCAAGAATAGGTATTCCTGCTGTTCCTTGTGGTTCTCCATCATCAGAATATCTTTGAATATTCATATTGCTTCCAATAATATAGGCAAAGCAATTATGCCTAGCTTGTTTATGCATATTTTTTATTTGATTTACAAAAGCTTTAGCTTCTTCTTCATTTTCAACTCTTTTTGCATATCCAATAAACTCTGATTTCTTTTCTTCAAATCTATCTTCACCGAAATCTCTTATTGTAATATAGGACATCTATACCTAACCCCTTTCTAGTTTTGCATTTATCAATTATCAATTGTCATTGTTCAATTACAGTGTAATTTCCGTTGGAAATTTATTTATTTATTTATTATATCTAGAAATGCCCGGCATTTCTCATTCCTATTTTTTCTCAAATTCCGTCAGGGAAAAGTAAGAATCGAAAAGTGAGAATCGAAATTTTACATTTCGTTCTTCGAACTTTCTCTGTGAGCTTGTTCCTCATTGATAATTAAGTATTGACCATTAATCTCCTCTACATTAAATAATATTGAATTAGTCAACAGTTTATTCATTAATTATCTAATTTAGGTTGATTCTTAACCTTTGCAGAAATTAGTTCTTCTTTAAGTATTTTCATACCTTTTTCAATCTTACATTTATCAGTTTGATAAAATGCTATTCTAAAAGAATCTTGTCCCTCATTTTTTGATGTGAAAAACATGACGGCCGGAGTAATATATACATTTCTTTGTCTAAGTCGCATAAAAAGATCCTTTGTATTCATCATATAATTTTCATTTAAAGTTAAATAAAAATTTAACCCTCCCTTTGGATCTTTATATGTTAATATGTCTTTAAATTCTTTATCTAATATGGATTTCATATATGTATATCTCTTTATATATTCATCATTTAAATTTTTTATATTTTCTTTCCATTTGTTATCTGAAATATATAGTTCTAATGCTCTTTGCATTAAGCTTGAAGTTGTTATATCTGTGTTATGTTTAGAATTTTGAAGTATTTCTCTAAATATTGTTGGTGCTACTAGATATCCCAATCTTATTCCTGGAAGAAATATTTTTGAAAAACTTTTTATATAGATAACCCTGTCATTTTTATCAAGCCATTTAAATGGTATATATTCTAAGGAATTTTCATATATAAGTTCTGATAAATAATCATCTTCAATTATGTAAAAATTATAAATCTCTGCAAGCTCTAAAATTCTTTTTTTCTTTTCTAAGCTATAGCTTGTTCCTGTTGGATTTTGAAAATAACTCATTGTATAAAAACATCTTATTTCATTTTTTTGAAGTATTTTTTCAAATTTAACTAAGTTTATTCCATCTTCTTCAATTGGTACTTCAAATAAATTAACCTTTCTCCATTTAAAAACTGATAATGCGCCTGCATAGGTTGGCTTTTCAACTATTATATTATCATTTATGTTTAATATTCCCTTAGAAGCTATATCAATTCCTTGTTGAGCTCCCGATACAATTATTATATCTTCATTATTTAATTTATAATCCCAAAATACCTTATTTATTGTATATATCAGATTAGTGTATCCATTTCTGTTATCTGAAAGCAATGCATTAGCGCCATCTCTTTCTAAAACTTCATTTATAATATGTTTTAAATCATCTATAGGGAATAATACTTCTGATGTAGTTTCTCCTGTAAAATCTACTACATTTGTTAAATCTTCCATAGATATTTTTTTCAAAGTCTTTGAATACTCTCGCCTAAAGTTTGAAGTAACTTCTTTTCTCTTAGCATAACTTCCACTACCAACTTTTTGATAAGCATATCCTTCTGCTTTAAGCTTATTGTAAGCACTTACTATTGTAACATTATTTACGCCTAGTTTTTTTGATAATTCTCTTATGGTAGGGAGCTTATCTCCCTCTTTTATTTCTCTCTTATCAATTAAATTCTTTATAAAATTAGCCACTTGAATATATTTGGGTACTTCATCATCTTTAAATTTAAAATCTTTGTAAATATCCATAAGACCTCTTTTCTTCTAATATTCTAAACCATATATATTCTTCAGAATATTACCATAGATATTCTGAAGAATATGCACGTATAAAAAAGTGCGATAGCACAATTAAAAACTTTTACACCTATAAAAAATCAAAAACATTTATTCATTTATTATAATTAATATTAATATATCATTATATTAACATTAATTATAACTCTTATATGAATATACATTTTCGCTTACCAGTTTTTCATTAAAAGATAAATCTAAATCTTTAGTATCCTTTATTATCAAATTTCTTTTAAATAATTCTTTTAATATATCCTCTATTTTTATGTCAAATTCTTTAAATAATTCATCATTTTTTATTTCATATGAACTTAAAAAAGTATTTTTTTTATATAGATAATCTAATAAATATTTAGCTGCTTCATTTATATACTCATCTAAAAAAATTTCTATATAATCTACAGTATTTTGTACAATTTCTTTTGTACATTTCTTATTAAACAAGTTTTCAACTATTAAATTAAAGTTATTATTTAAATTTGTTGCCATTTTCACAGCATCTTTACTTACAGTATATCCATTTAAATTTAAATATAACTTAGCAAAGCTATCTAAAGATCTAATTAATACTTCATAGGAGGTAAATGCATTATCATTATGTATATACTTTTTAGTTATCCTTATGTCCTTTATAAGTTTCCCTAAATACACCAAATTCCATATTTTTTTACTTTTATCTAAACTATATTTAGCTTTATTAAAAATATTTTCAATTTCATCATCTCTTGAAAAGATTATCTTAGAAGATATAAGTAAATTTCTTATAATCCCCTTCTTTCCATCACTTTCATATAGAGCTAAAAACTTTTCTTTATTTAATACTTTTATATGTACCGGTATATCTAATATTTCTGAATATATATCTCTAACCTCATCAAAAGCATCTTTATATACAACAAATAGGTCTATATCAGATTCTTCCCAAAGATCTCCACTAATTATGCTTCCAAATGCAAATATAGCTAATACTTTTTTGTTTATTTGTAATATACTTATTAATTTTTCTGATGATTTTTGATAATTTAATATGGATTTTAACATATTTACCTTCACCTTCTTTAGCTATACTCTAACTTTATAATTAAAAATATTGCATTGTATATGCTAATTACATATATTTTTTAACTAAAATCACTTAATATTATAACTGATTTAATTAAATATGCACACTTAATAGCATATAATTATACATAAGTTATGATTAATATAGTAGAAAGATTCTTAGATTTAGTATTATTAATTCTAAATCTAAGAATCTCTCTTAAAATCAAATGGTGGACAGTTTTTATCCATATTATCTAACTGACCAATATAAAATTTAATTCTTCTACTTAAAGCATCTAACACATCATCAATTTCATCATTCATTTTATAACATAGTTCTAATGCATTTTTAATTTCTTTCTTCTCTCCAAATGAATTAATGTTTATATTATTTGCAACATTAGATATATTGGAAGCTGCAAAAGAAATCAGATTTACAGTATCAATCAATGGTCTCATTTGCCTTGTAAAATAAATACTACTTAATAGCTCAATTCTAAGTGAATCTGTATTATCTCTAGTTAATGTTATAAGTGCTACAGAATCGCTTAAATTTTTAAGCTTATTTAGAAGTTCTTGTTGCTTTGCTTTTACCTCCTCACAACACTCATTAGTACTATCCGAACTTGTTTCTGATGTACTTTCATTAGCACCTGTATCACTGGTTTCTGTTGTACTTTCAGCGGTACTTGTTTTATTTTGTTCTACGTTACTTTTTAAAATAGATTTAGAAAACTCTTCATATGCTGATTTTTCTAAATTTTGTTGTTGTTTTAATAAATTAGACTCACCATTCTTCTCTCTACTCTTCTTTGATTTACCTTTTTTAGAACCACCCCTAGAATTTCGCTTCCCCATAGTTATACAGTCCTTAATTAATACTCATATTTAATATATTAATTAAAATATTAAATTATTCTTGTGTAACATAATCTCGAGTCTTGTTATATACCTCATCATCTACTTCAGCTAGCATATATGTACCATCATCTTTATAATCTTCTTCAATTATTCTAGCATTTCTATGTAAAAATGATTGAACATCACCTTTTTCATAAGGTATTAAATACTCAACTTTTCTATAATTATAAGGTAATTTTTCTTCTATTAAATTTAAAAATTCTTCTAAATTAGTTCCTTCTTTAGCAGAGACTTCTATTACTTGTGTTTCATCTATGGCTTCTTTTATTATTGCTATTTGTTCTTCACTTGCTTTATCTATTTTATTTAAAACTAATATCATTTCTTTATTTACTACACCAAGCTCATTTAAAACTTCATTTACAGCTATATACTGTTCTACAGCAGTATCTGAAGATGTATCTATTACATGACATAAAAGATCAGAAAATATTACTTCTTCTAATGTTGACTTAAATGCTTCTACTAGCTCATGAGGTAACTTTCTTACAAATCCAACTGTATCTGTAAGAGTTATTAAACCCTTTTTTTTCAATGTTATTGCTCTTGTTGTTGTATCTAATGTTGCAAAAAGCATATCTGCTTCAAATACTTTTTCCTTTATTTTATTTTCTTTTTTTGCAGCCAAGTCACAAAGTGCATTTCTCAAAGTAGATTTTCCTGCATTAGTATATCCAACTAAAGATACTTGAGGAATATTTTCTTTATTTCTTTTTTCTCTTTGAACTTCTCTAGTCTTTTTAATTTTTTTAAGTTCATCTTTTAAGTCATATACGGTTTCCATTATATGTCTTCTATCTGTTTCAAGTTTCTTTTCTCCAGGACCTCTCGTACCTATTCCTCCACCAGTTCTAGATAATACTGTCCCTAATCCTTTTAATCTACTTAATCTATATTTAAGTTGAGCTAGTTCTACTTGTATTTTAGCTTCCTTTGTCTTAGCTCTAGTTGCGAATATTTCCAGTATTAAAGTAGTTCTATCAATTACTTTTGCACCTATTGCTGCTTCTAAATTTCTAACTTGAGAACCTGAAAGCTCATCATCAAATATTATTACATTTGCTCTTTCTGTTTGTCTCATAGATGCAATTTCTAGAACCTTACCTTTACCTATAAAATATGCCGCATCAATTTTATGTCTACTTTGAAATACTGTATTTAAAACAGGTACATTACACGCTTCTGAAAGTTCCTTCAATTCTTCTAAACTTTCTTTTGTATCAGAACCAACTAATATTGCTTTTTCTTCTGTTTCTTCTATAACATCATTGGTTTTAATTAAATTCTCTATAAATCTTATTTTGTCTATTATATTTATAGATGTTATTTCTTCTAATGAAAGATTACTTTTTTCTTCAAATTCCAATTTATTATTATACAAAGTAAGCATTCCTAGTGAAAAGTCTATTATTTTTCCATCTATTATTGCTACTGACACAATTGCATCTAATTTTAGTTTTAAAAGTGCTGTTAAATCTAAAGCAGAAAGATTACAATAACCATTTGGATGGGTATGAATTACTCTAATTCCTGATAATCTTTTTTCCTCTATATCTATTATTGGGACTTCAACTGATGTTGAATCTCCAATTGCAACAGACGTAACATTACCTTTTCTACTTATTCCTACACTTACTTCTCTTTCAATGAAACTAGACACTCTAGAAATTATATTTAAAATTTCTATGTCACATACTTCATCTTTTAAATTTTTAATAGAATAAATACTCTCTAATTCCTCTATTATAGATTTTCTAATTCCTTCAATATTTCCATATATCATATAAACACCTCACATAAGCTATCTTGACAACTTTCATATAATTTTATACTATTAATTCATTAATTACAACTTATTCAATTCGTAATGCATAATTCTGGAACAAGTTACTCAGTAACTTGAAATATATATAATAAATATTGTAAAGATTTATTCCTTAGTTATGCATCGTGAACTGTATATTGTAAGTAAGCTGTGCGAATTATAAATAAATATAAAAGGAGTTTTAGAAACAATGGAAGATAAAAAACGTAACATTCTTTTTTCTAAAGAACAAATCAATTCTAGAATAGAGGAACTCGGAAAAATTATTTCTGAAGATTATAAAGGTAAAAATATTTATGTTTTATCTTTACTTCGTGGAAGCTTTGTATATGCTGCTGATTTAGCTCGCGCTATAGATTTAAATGTGAAGATTGGATTTATGACTACATCAAGCTATGACAATTGTGAAATATCTTCAGGATGCGTTAAGGTAGTTAATGATATTTCTGATAATATTGAGGGATGGGACGTTCTTATAGTTGATGATATTGTTGATACTGGTTATACGATGGATTTCGTTTTTAATCATGTGAAAAAATTAAATCCGACTTCTGTCAAGACTTGTGTTCTTCTTGATAAGCCGTCACGAAGAAAAATTGAGATAAAGCCAGATTATTGTTGTTTTGAAATTGAAGATTTATTTGTAGTTGGATATGGATTGAATTATGGTGATTTCTATAGAAATGTACCTTATGTATTTAATTGGGAGTAAAAAGAAGCCTGATGGCTTCTTTTTTTAATGCTCAATTATCAATTTTCAATGCTCAATAATGCATCAAATCTCCAAGGAGAAAGTGGGAGTCCAAAAGTGAATGTCCAAATTTTATATTTGGATACATGAACTTTCTCTGTTAACATTTTCTATTTAGGTTATTAAACTTTCTCTATGAAATTTCTTCGTAAATTGATCATTGTTAATTAGTCTTGTTTTGTTCATTTGCAGGGAATCCAAACGTTGTGTTTGGTATCTTACCGACTATAATTGTATCTGAAACTGGTATTTGTGTGCTTACCTCGATGTCTTGATTTGTCAGTGGTAATTTCAGTCTTATTTTAGCAGTAACATTTAGATATATTTTATGTCTAGTTTGATTAATTCCAGCGCTTTCAAATTTTGATTCATAACTTGTACTAATATTTCCCATAGGCTCTATCTGTGTGGTTATTGTAGGTCCTAGATTATAGAAAATACTTTTATCACTCATCCATCCAAAAGGAACTTTTATAGTAGAATTATTCATATCACTTAATTCCTTGTTACATTCTGTAGCTAATTTCGCTGCTATATAATTTAATTTTATAGTATCTGATTGGACTAAAATTATATTTCCTTGATTATCCTTTTCTATTTTTATCATTTCATCATATTTAAATTCCTGTGATAGAATATCTACACTTTTTTTATTTATTATATCTAATGTTTGCGATTTTGCCATCATTGTTGCTATTTCTATGATTGACGGCATAACTCTTTTATTAAAGAATCCTATCATTATATTGAAAACAACAATTATAAAAATAATAGCAGCTATAAATGATATATATTTATGAGATTTACGTTTGGTATAATATTGCATTATCAACACCTTTATATTGAGTTATTTATTTACTCATATTATAATTATGCTATAATGATATAAAATATTATTAAATTTACAAAGTGATTCTTAGTTTTAGGTTGAGTTATAATTAATATTAATATAATTTAATCTGTTTGAAGCTTAGAAGAACTTACACCACAAGGGGCATAGTATCCAAAGCGTGCAGTCGTTATATTTTTACGAATGCTAACTATCGGATAAACCTTATAATTTTAGGAGGATAAAATGGCAGTTAATAATAACGCAAAAGGAACTAGTAGTACTCCACGAAAGAAAAAGCCAATAAAGCAAAAAAAAGCAAGAAAAATATTTAAAGGCATATCTTTTGGTTTATTATTTTGTTTTCTAGCAATTTTTGTAATAGGTGCAGGCTATGGTTTTGCTATTATAAAAACTACACCTCCTCTAAATGTTGAAGCTGTATTATCATTAAATCAACCTTCAAGCTTATATGATAGCAATGGAGACTTTATGGATAATCTTCATACAGATGAGGAACGTTATGTTATAGATTCTAAAAAAATACCTACAAACCTAAAAAATGCTTTTGTGTCAATAGAAGATGAAAGATTCTATTCGCATAAAGGAGTAGATATTCAAAGAATTTTCAGTGCAGCATTACTAGATGCTAAAAAAATAATAACAAGGCAAAAAGGCTTTCAAGGAGCTTCTACGTTAACCCAGCAGTTGCTTAAAAATACCATTTTAACCAACGATTTTTCTTTACAAAGAAAAATACAAGAAGCATATCTAGCAATTAACTTAGAACAAAAGTTGACCAAAGATCAAATATTAACAGCATATTTAAATACAATTCCTCTAGGTGGTCATGCTTATGGTGTAGAAGCTGCCTCCTTGTTATATTTTAGCAAAAGTGCCTCTGATTTATCATTAATCGAATGTGCATACATTGCAGGTGTAACTCAAGCTCCAAGTTATTACAGTGCTTATAATGAAAATAATATAAAAGATCCAACACCATATATTGATAGAACTATCACAGTTTTGACCATGATGCATAAACTTCAATACATTAATGATGCTGATTATAATAAAGCAGTTAGTGATGTAAAAAGTGGTGGATTGGTCTTTAAATCAAGTAAAAAGGATTATAGATTAAACTATGAATGGTTTGTCTATCCTGCTGTATCTCAAGTAAAAGAAGATTTAAAAGAAAAATTTAATTATACTGATGAAGAAGTATCTCAATTAATTGTAAATGGCGGTCTTAAGATTTACACAACAATGAACCGACAACTTCAAGATTTTACTCAAACTACTTTGGATAACTACAGTAACTTAGGAATTAGTAATAAAGAAACCTATGATAAGGATGGTGTTCCTTTATTACAAGCATCTGCTACTATTATGGATTACAGAACTGGTAATGTAATTGCAATGGTTGGAGGACGTGGAAAGCAACAACCACAATCAACCAATAGAGCTTATAATGATCTAAGACCTATTGGCTCTTCAACAAAGCCATTAACAGTATATGGACCTGGAATTGATCAAAAAATCATAACAGCTGCTACACCTATAGATGATGCTCCATTACCAGAAGAAATTGGTAAAAAATATCCGACTAGTGATGGACCTTATAATCCGTTAAATTCTCCCAATGAATATTTAGGGCTCATTCCTTCAAGAGAGGCTCTAACTCATTCTAAAAATGTTGATGCCGTAATAACTGAAGATAAGGTTGGATTAAAGACAGGTATCTCTTATGGAGAAAAATTAGGGCTAAAATATAATTCTGCATCTAAGACATCAATTGCAGCTCTTGCTTTAGGTCAATTTAATAATGATCCAAATGATCGAGATGGCGGTAATACTTCTATTATGGCTGGAGCATATGGTGCTTTTGGTAACAACGGTATATATACAAAGCCTGTATTATATTCAAAAGTTGTTGATGCAACAGGTAAGACTATACTTGAAAACACTACTCCTAAGCAAACTAAAGTGTTTTCACCTCAAGCTGCCTATATTCTGTACGATATGTTAAAAGGTCCAGTAACTGAATATAATGCTACTGCTGCAAAATGGGGAGAAATGCCTGTTGCTGGTAAAACTGGTACCACTTCTAACTCTACTGATTTATGGTTTACAGGACTTTCACCATACCTTTCTGCTTCTGTTTGGGTTGGATATGATAAACCAACAAAACTTCTCGGAAGCTCAAGTGGCTCTGCTGCTATTTGGGGAAAGCTAATGGCTAAAGCACATGAAAATTTAGAAGTAAAGGATATAGAAGAACCTAGTGGTATAGTAAAAGTTAGTGTTTGTAAAGACTCTGGTTTATTACCTAGTTCATTATGTAGCGAAGACCCTCGAGGTAATAGAGTATACGATGAATTATTTATTGAAGGAACAGAACCTACAACAACATGCACAACTCATGTTGTTGCCAATGTAAATATATTGAGTAATAAACTTTCAACACCAGGAACACCTTCTTTCTTAACAAAAAGTGTAGTATTTATAAAAAAGGATAATCCTAATCCTATCACAGCAGATTATTTTATGATTTTGCCATCAGCTTATGACCTTACAACTGGAAATTCTGTGACAAATGTAAATCGAGATGCATCTTCAACTAATGTTACTATGAGTCCTCCTATTGTAAATAATCCTACTACACCTAATACTAGTAATGATAACACTAATAGTACTAATGATAATAAAGATAACCATAAGAAAGATAATGCTAACACTCATAATTCTTTAGGTCCTGGTGATATTAATTCTGGAACTGCAGATCAAACTCTAAATTAAGAAAGTACTTCATAATATAAAAGAGATGATAATCATTACTGATTATCATCTCTTTTATATTACTTTATTATTGCTTCTTTTTCTGCTCCATCTTTTAATATATTTAATATATTTCCATTTTCAGAACTCACAAAAATTTTCCAACTAATATTTACATTCTCATCATTTTTACCATCTATATTTACAATATAACAAACTTCATATATTTTACTTGCGTCCTTATCTATCTTATTATCTGCATAAACTAAATTTGTCTCATTCTTAACAATACCATCCTTATTGAACTTTTGAAAATATTCTAATGCTGCCTTTTTGGCTTCTTCATCCGAAAGGTTTATTACAGATTCTTTGCATTCTCTTTGCATCGTTGAATTTGAATATCCATCCAAAAAACCATTTTCTTTGTCAATATTTAATTTTATCTCATCAAAATAAAATGGATGTCCATCTTTTTGTTTTGTATATATAAATGAATAATATGGTAAATATTTCGAATCGTCATTACTATTAATTGTCTTTAATACCACTTCTCCATCATATATGTTTTCTAAATATCTCTCTGCTAAAATCCTAGCATCTTGTAAATTAAATTTAGTTGTATTGGTTGGAATTTCTTTTCTAGCAAAACCAATTACATTATTGTTTTTATCTAAATCTATACCAAAACTTTGAGTTATTATACTTCTATAAACCAGATCGTTCTGACTATTTAATATTTTAATTCTCTCATATTTTATATCATCTAAATTTTGTTCAGTATCTATTGCATTAATTGAATATAGCTTAGTTATAAAGTTTTTAGATGCTTTAATATCTCCTGAACCAGGTCCAATAAAATTATATAGTATTATAACTATAATTATAAGAAGAAATAATAAAGTAATACTTCCTATAATACTAGCTTTTTTAAATTTCATTAATAACCTCCCATACTAAGTTCTTATTTTATTATATCATATTTCGACATATTAAAGAAATTAACACGCAAAGATGCATTGTATGTTTTGAATATGTTTTAGACATTTAACCTACCTTAATCTGATTAGGGTAAAATATTATATATCATCGTTAATGATAATTTTTCTAAAAAATGCTGATGACTTGAACTATTCTTAAATTTAGCTTATTCCAAACGTATAAAAATGCTTGTTCTTTAGAATTAAATTATTTCTAGAACAAGCATTTTTATATATTCTAATTAACAATTTAATATAAAACTTTTGTAGGATTTTTAATAATTCAATTATTGAAATGTATAATCTAAATTATCACACATATATTTTTATAATTTATTGTTACTTATGATTTTCTACTTCTGGAAACCATAATTCAATTTCTTCTTTTGCGCTTTCTACAGTATCAGATGCATGAACACAATTTTCTGTTTTACTTCTCGCATATCTATGCCTTATAGTTCCTTCAGCCGCATCAGTTGGACTAGTCGCACCATTAATATGTCTTACCCTCGCCACTGCATCTTCACCTTTTAGAATTATTGCACATAATGGACTTCTTGTTATAAAGGTTATAAGTTCTTCATAAAAATCTTTTCCTTTATGTTGACAGTAATGTTTTTCTGCAATTTCTCTTGTAGCTTGCATAAGCTTTAACTCTACTATCTTCAATTCATTAGCTTCATAACAACTTATAATATTTCCTATTATGTTTCTTTCGACTCCGTCTGGTTTAATTAATACTACACTTTTTTGAATCATTTTAAGCCCTCCATATAATGTAAATTATTTGATATTATTGCCCACCATATGAATATTATACTAAAAATTCTGAAAATTTAAAATACTTTTATAATTTTATTCCATATTTATTATATTATGATATAATTTTTTTAGAAATAAAAGTTAAATTTTATTATTCTGAAAGAAATCTGGAGGATAAGAATGGTTAGATATTCAATAATCGCAGATGGTAAAGTACAAGGCGTTGGATTTCGATATTTCACTCAAATTGCAGCTCACACATTAAATTTAACTGGTTGGTGTGAAAATCTTATGGATGGTAAAGTAAAAATTGAAATTCAAGGATCAGAAGAAGATATTCATTCATTTATAGCTAAAATAAAAAAGGGAAATAATTTTTGTAGAGTTGATGATATAGACTTAATTAGTATTCCTCTAATAAATTTTG
>JAKBFR010000278.1 GCA_021837545.1 Bacillota bacterium
AAATCTGAAGATAATAAAGCAATAATACCTGCTATTAAGGATCTAAAGAATTTAGAATTAATTAATATTCAATACCTTGGGTCTATAAATGGCCAAAATTGTTTTTGTGGAGAATTAAATAAAGATGCTATTCTCCCTAATGATATGTATTTTAGCAAACTTAAAGCTTTAGCTCATAAGTTATCTCCTGACTTGTTTTGGATAGGTGGAAGAGCTGTTCAAATAGTAAACTTTAATAATGATCATAAATTTTGTGGCAGATGTGGTACCTTAGCTCAAAATGTAGATGGAGAAAGAGCTAAAAAGTGCCCCAAATGGGGCCTTGTAAATTATCCTAGAATTTCGCCAGCAATAATTGTAGCTGTTGTAAAGGAAGAAAAATTGCTTCTTGCTCACAATAATCAAGCTCCTAAGGATTTATATAGTGTAGTTGCTGGATTTGTAGAAGCTGGAGAGACTTTTGAGGAATGTGTTGTTAGAGAGGTTCGTGAGGAAACAGGAATAACCGTAAAAAACATAAAATATTTCGGCAATCAGCCTTGGCCTTTCCCTAATTCTCTAATGATAGGATTTACAGCTGAATATGCAAGTGGAGAAATACAAGTAGATGGAAAAGAAATTGGGCATGCTGACTGGTATAGTTCTACTGAAATGCCTGTAACACCTGATAGTATAAGCATAGCTAAAGAATTAATTGGCTGGTTTACACAAAATTATTAATTTTCAATAAAGTAAAATAAATAGAAGTTAGAATTCTTAATTCTCAGCGAATTAGATTCTAACTTCTATTTTTTCCTAATATATTTAACAATATTTTTTCTCCTTAAACTATATTGATTTTTTAAATTTTAATAATTAATACATTATAGTATTTTAAACTTTAAAATTAATCTATTACGGTTAAACCTAACCTCTGTATCACTAAGCAATTAATTTAATGGCTTCTTAGCCGATTGCAATGGCAATCATCAGTGAATTCTTAGTTTACTCTATAGCTTCTATATATTTTTATGACCTCACCCCACTCTCTCATATTCTATTAATTCGTTGGGGGTATCAAGTTTTGTTTAAAGATTTTACTAAATATATGATAAGTTGCGCTTCTTATGTTTATAATATAACATGATAGTAATAGTTTGTCAATAGTTATTATTAATCAATATAGGAAATTTAATAATTTAAATCCATAATTTTGTGTTATAATTTTAAACATATGATAGAAAATAACAAGTGAAATATTCTAAAGTTATTTACACAATATACCTAACATAAAATAACTACGAAAAGGGGTTTAATAATGAATAAAAAAGAGCTTACAAACATAAGAAAAGAATTTAAATTAGATAGTGGCATGATGAAAATACAGGAAATTTATAGTGTTTATCTAAAAAAAGATAATGTGCAAATTGATTATAAGCCAATTATTCATTCAGAATTTGATTACTTTGATAGTATGGATATGGATAAAAAAGAGTTGTTTTTAGGTAATTTTAAAAAAGTGCTTACTGGTGCTCTTGACACTAAAATTTTTGAGTTAGATTTTCAAAATATAGAAGAAGAAAATAATACTCAAAAACTTTTAGGAAATGCTTTAAAAGCAAGTGATAAAAATGAAATACAAAGCTACATTAATAAACTTATTGAAAAGATCGCAGCTAACTATAAATATGAAACAGATGTGGTGGTTACTTTTATTAAAGCTGAATACTGGCTAGGCAATATCCGTAGAAATATGGCCGCAGATGAAAGCATCGATGATGCTGTACAAGCCTTTAATTTTATTTTATCAAGTGTAAATAAAATTGATGTTCCAAAGAGAACTCTAAAGTTTGACTATACTGATAAGGAATTTAAAGCAAATTCAGCCTTAGATTCAGTTATCAATCTTAATGCTCCATTAGAGGGTTTCATGTTCCCAAGTCTTAGCAATGGCTATACAGATATTAATAAAATTTTATATTATGCTTCAAAACCTAAGGAATTAAACTCCTCCTTTATTGAAAATGTTCTTAACTGTGGTTTTAAATTTACAGCAGAAGACGAAAAGAGTTGCTTTGGGGATATTTTAAAAAATATAATTGGAGATAAGATAAAACCTGAACTTATGCAAGATATTTATGTAAATATCCACGAATTAGCGGAGCAAGCTGAAGAAGGTGAGAATCCCACTCTCGGAATTAATGATGTTAAAAATATCCTTAATAATTGTGGTGCAGAGATTGTATGTGATATAGAAACTGCTTTTGAAGAAACTTGTGGTAGCAAGTATGATTTTAAGATAAACAATATTGTACCTGAATTTAATTCGAAATCTATTAAAATTACAAGTGATATTGCAAATATTACTTTAACACCTAAGGATCTAAATTCAGTTAAACAGGTAAAAAATAAAGACGGTAGAAGATGTCTGCTTATTGAAATTGATGAAGATATTGTTATAGAGGGATTTAAATTAGAAACTGAGGAGTTTTAGCAGCTACCACCACTTCACTATTGATCAGTTGTTCTAGCTCTTACGTTAAAAGGAGAATATTAGTGCATTTAAATACACTAATATTCTCCTTTTAATCTATATTTGTTTTTAGGTCTGCCGACTTTACCATATTCCATTTCTACCACAAGCTTTTGTTCTTTTTCTAAATAATCTAAATATCTCCTAGCAGTTATTCTTGAAACTCCAATATTTTTTGCAATCTGCTCT
>JAKBFR010000279.1 GCA_021837545.1 Bacillota bacterium
CTTTTAAATTAAACTTAACTATTTCCATAAATTATTCCCCCTTCAAATTACCATTTGTCTATTACTAAAAGTTTCTCACACTTTAAATTATAACATGTTTTGTAAACACGCTATTATTTACGTCCCCCGAAGAGCTTAGCTCAAGGTTTACCTTGAGTTTGCTAAAGAATTAGTAATGGGGTTATGATTATATTATGTTAGTATTAGCTGAGTAAACCATTTAGAATCCTTATTCCACCATACCACTATCTATTCTACATCAAAATCAATAAAGTACTTTCTCTCTGGTGTATGTATCGTAAGGGTCGCCAAATTGATATTGTCCTCTAAAATATCCACTCTGTATTCGAACATGATGTCGTCATTTTGCTTCTTCAGGAACAAGTAACTTCCTTCTTCTTGTTCTTCGGCCTCATTACTTATTTCATCGTAGATTTTTTCGCCACTAACTTCTCCAGAATATCCTGATTTTCTTATCTTTTCTTCTATTGCTTTAAAAAACTGTTCCATATTTTTTTCTCTCTTTCTTTTTTTATATAAGTATATCATGTTTCTAAATAAAAGTAGTGCTAAGCATTATTAATTAATGATCAGAGCTAAAACCGCATTTACTTATGGTACGGTTCTCCACTTATTATTCTAAATCCCCTATAAACTTGTTCTAGTAGCATTACTCTAAATAATTGATGTGGAAAAGTCATCTTTGAAAAGCACAGCTTATAATTAGCTCTTTCTAAAACACCCTTAGATAAACCTAGTGAGCCACCAATGACAAACGCTATATTACTTTCGCCACGTATTCCTAAATCCTTTATATAGTTTGATAACTCCTCGGAGGATAACATATTTCCCTTTAGCTCTAGAGCAATCACAAACATATTGTCCTTTATATTCTTAAGTATTGCCTCTCCTTCTTTTTCTTTTATTAAAAGTTCTTCTTTTTCAGAGGCATTATCTGGAGTTTTCTCATCAGCTAATTCAACTATATTGAGCTTACAGTATCTAGATAGTCTTTTTACATACTCATCTATAGCACTTTTTAAATATTTCTCCTTTATTTTTCCTACACAAATTATAGTTATATTCATAAATTCTCCTTTATCACATAGACGTATTATTCAGCTTTAAAAATTCACTAATTGTCTTAATTAATTACCCCAAAAGGATTTTTATATTCCTTCTGAAATGTCATTAAATTATCACCGAAGGCGCGTAGTCTACTGCTTTTTATTTCTCTTATATTAAGATTATCATAAATATAATATACTATTGCATGCTATATTTCAAATTTATAACCTAAAAAAATAACATGGAGAAACTCTCCATGTCATAAATATAATTTTATATTATTACTATATGCTTAAATCCCTTTTTTTATAAAACATATATGTGAAGCTTATGGTTGCTGAAATAATTATAATAGATAATATTATAAACCCTGTTTGAAAGCCATTGCCAACCATCAAATTTTTAGCTTCAAAATATTTAAATGGTGTAAGGTATTTGAGACTTTCAAGCTTACTATTTATATCTATTGCTATAGACAGTATAAAGGTGATTAAAAGCACTGCTGTTGATATTGATGTTGCAGTCTTCGGGTTTTTGCTTATAGCAGCTATCGCTGTACCTATAAACATAAACATAAGTTGCAAAATAAGCATTCCAATCATTAGGATTGCTATATCTCCACTTACAGCTTCACCTTTGCTGTATTTTGCCACTATAACTATTGAAGATGCCAAAGTGATAATATTAAATATTAAAATATTCATCATACCTGCCAATAGTTTTGATGTTATGATTTTATTTCTTGAAATAGGTTTGCAGAGTAGAAATTCTGCAGTTTTATCTCGTTCTTCCTTTGAAATTATATCGGCTCCAAGCATTGCAGCATGTATAGTTGCCATAAGCAATAAGTATAAAAAGAGTACTCCGTAGTAACCACTGGCCTTTGACAAATCAAAACTACCAACACCGATAAAAGCTTGCAAAGACTTCGGCATTTGAGAGAATAACTCATTCATAGATTGACCTGAGGATGATAATGCAACGTATTTGCCCATACCAGCTGCAACCATAAATATTATACCAAAAGCCCATATAATAAGACTTTTTCTATGAGCCTTCATCTCTACAATAAATATATTCATAAACTAACCTCCTTATATTCCTTATTATTATTTAAATTGCGATAAATTGTTGTCCGCCCTTAGACTGCGTGGATATCCTTTTTAGAATACACAAAATAACTTGCGGAAATTGCTACAACAATAAACATAATTTCTATTATAATAAATGCAACCTCATAACTAGAATTTTTTATGATGTAATTTGTGTCAAAATACTTAAAGGGAGTAATATAACGCATAACATCATCTCCTGTAGTAGATGAAATCATTCCAATAATGAAAAATGCAAATACAGTTCCAAGAGAAATAGGTAGAACCGATTTAATCTTAGGAACTACAACAGAAACTATAACCCCCAAGGCAAGGAAGAAAAGCTGAACTAAAAACAATGTAAAAGAAAGCATAAAAAATATTTTGTAACTATAGTCTTTTGTTTTTACAATGGATGCCATAATACTTGCAACAGTCAGGTATGCTATATTCGTAATTACTAGTGAGGTTAACGCTGCCAAAAGCTTTGATGTCATGATCTTTGTGCGAGTAACTGGTTTCGTTAAAAGGAAATCTGCTGT
>JAKBFR010000280.1 GCA_021837545.1 Bacillota bacterium
TGACTTTACCTTTTCTATATAGCGCATTTCTAGCTGCTGCATATTTATAGCAATCGTTATTATTTAAATCCTCATTGCTGTATGCTTCCCTTGCATCTGCTGCACCCTTCATCATTTCATCAATATTGATGCCTGCTGCTGCTATTGGAAGTAGCCCTACAGCTGTTAACACTGAAAATCTTCCTCCTACATCATCCGGAATCACAAAAGTTTCATAGCCTTCTGCATCTGCTGATTTTTTTAGAGCGCCTTTAGCTTTATCAGTAGTCGCAAAAATTCTTTCTTTTGCTCCTTCTTTTCCATATTTCTTTTCTAATAAATCTTTAAATATTCTAAAAGCAATAGCTGGTTCAGTAGTAGTTCCTGATTTTGATATTACATTTACAGAAATGTCTTTGCCTTCTATAGCATCAATTAAATCTGCCATGTATGTAGAACTTATATTATTTCCAACAAAGAATATTGCTGGCGATTTTCTTTTTTCACTTGAAAGACTGTTATAAAAACTATGACATAACATTTCTATAGCGGCTCTAGCTCCTAAGTATGATCCACCTATTCCAATTACTATTAAGACTTCAGAATTATTTCTTATCTTTTCTGCTGCTTTTTTAATTCTTTCAAACTCTGATTTATCATAATTTAAAGGAAGATCTATCCATCCTAAAAATTCATTTCCTACACCTGTTCTATCATTTAACATTTTGTGTGCAGTAGATACCATAGGCTGAAAATATGAAACCTCATGCTCATCTAAATATGGAATTGTTTTGCTTAAATCTAAAGATAAAATTTTATCCATTAATATTCCTCCTTGTTCATCTCTTGACAACAAAATAATCGCTTGTTATTTTGCCCCTTACATCTACATATGATAGATAACAATTATCAACTGTCATCCATCCATACGTTACCTTGTTAAAACAACATAAAATAATTTTAGTTTATTCACTTGAATAATGCAAGTTTTTGAATAAAATTTAGTATTTATAACAAATTACGTTATAAAATTCTGTCAAAATTTATATAAATTAATTTAAATGAAATACTAAAAAATTAGTGACGATACACACCTGCTAGCTATAGTATTTTCTGCGAATGTTCTATTTATTCTTTTTAGCTTTCGAAGTTATACTACATCATATATCAATAAATTTCTTTTAATAAAAAATTGTAACAATTCTTTATTTTTAAAAATATAATATGTACTCCCTTGCATTGTGTTGCATATATTGAATTATATTACTATAAGAGGTGTGATTTTTTTTGATTATTCATGTTGTAAAAAGCGGTGAAAACTTATATGGAATTTCTAAATTATATGGAGTTCCATATGATAAAATTGCTTCTGATAATGAACTTACAAATCCAGCTAACCTTGTGGTAGGTCAAACCCTTGTAATACTGCAAGGTACAAGAAAGCATAAAATGCTTCCTGGTCAATCACTTTACAGCATAGCTAAGATGTATGGCGTAACTATTTCAAACTTACTTGCTGCAAACCCTACTCTTAAAAACCCTATGTCTATTTACCCTGGTGAAATTATTAATATCCCACCACCAACACAAAAATTGGGTTCTATTGAAGCTAACGGGTATGCTCTTCCTACTATGAATATGGATGTTCTTGTAAAGACTCTTCCAAATCTCACATACCTTAGCATATTTAGTTATGAGATACTACCTAATGGATCACTAAAAGGCATTAATGACGTTCCTTTAATTCAAGCCGCTAGAAAAGCTAAAGTAGCCCCTATGATGGTAGTTTCAAATATAAAGGAAGGCGGAGGCTTTGATAGCGATATAGCACACACTATACTTACAGATGAAAATATACAAAATACATTGTTGGATAACATACTTAATACATTAAAAAATAAAAATTATTATGGGTTAGATATAGATCTAGAATATATCTACCCAGCGGATAGAGAAAAGTATAATAATTTTTTGCGCAAAGTAGTAAACAAACTACGACCTCTAGGCTATACTGTTACCACAGCCTTAGCCCCTAAACCTTCTGGTGAAATGAAGGGATTACTCTATGAAGCTCATGATTATCCAGTTCATGGCACGCTAGCTTCTCACATTATACTAATGACTTATGAGTGGGGAAACACTACTAGCGCTCCAATGGCAGTGTCTCCGATTTATCAAGTTAAAAAAATTCTTGATTATGCCGTAACAGTAATTCCTAGCAGAAAAATTTTTATGGGAATACCTAATTACGGTTATGATTGGACGTTACCTTTTGTAAAGGGAACTACTGCAACTGCCTTAGGTAATGTAGAAGCTGTGGATCTTGCAAGAAAAGTATATGCATCTATTCAATATGATTATAAGTCTCAGGCACCATTCTTTAACTATTATGATTCTAATGGGAAAAGACATGAAGTTTGGTTCGAAGATGCTAGGAGCATAAACGCTAAGCTTAGGACTGCTAATGCATATAATTTAGGTGGAGTTAGCTATTGGACTATTGGAAAGTACTTCCCACAGAATTGGTTAGTTCAAAATTCATTGTTTAATGTAAAAAAATTACTTTAGTTAAGAAATTCTTATTTCAATAACTTTATGTTTCATGTTTCAAATGTGAATTAAGAATTTTTCTTAGATTATGCTATAACTAAAAAGATATATTGCTGGAATTTTATTGAATTAAAATTGCTCATTTATACATTTATATTTAATTATGTTAAA
>JAKBFR010000061.1 GCA_021837545.1 Bacillota bacterium
TTTGGCTGAAAGCAAGCTATTTCAGTGAACATTTATGTATTCTTTAACACCAGAGTTTTAATATGGTTACCTTACACATATTAAACTTTTCTGCTGTGCATCATTTGTATCTATACCCCCATTTTACTACATCCTAGGGATATTGCAACTATGCTCCTATATGATATATAACGATATCGTTATATATCATTAAAGGCAGTTATATCAATGCTTTATCCTATATTGAATTTATTATCAATTTAACATCATCATTTTCAACCTCAAAGACTAGAAAAGTTGGATCTTCGTAAACACATTCCTTTTCATATCTGAAACTTGTATCATTTAACATTTCAAACCAACCAGTTTCTTTGTTTAATTCAAAAACTGGGCATTGATTATGTTTAACATCTCCAGTGTAAACTGCTCTTACCTTTTTCATAATTAATCCCTCACTTTATAATATATATCAAATTTCAAAGGTGCTAGAACCTAGCACCTTAATAAACCACGTCCATATGTGATACTTTTAAAATAGTAACCCATGCGCGAATGTTCACGAAGTGAAAGGCAGAGTCTAAATTATAATATAAAAAAACTTTGGCTGCCGTTACAATGCACACTGGCGATTATAATTAATAGCTTCCACGCCTACTTCTATTACTGAAATTACAATAAAAATATCTTTTGAGCTTTAATTCTAAATAGGTCTAATCACATTTATATTTTTCACTGTATTTTTCATTTAATATATTTATCATTTCTTGAGTTGTAATTTCTCCATTGATTTCTTTTTCAATAAGATCCATGTATTCCTTATCCGGTTTCCATTCTCCATCTAATTGATTTATGTTTATAGCAAAATCCCAAGCAGCTCTTTTCTCGTTTTTCAATGAATTATTTATAATCATATCCACCTCAAGTAGTGCGCAGGGCACTCTTTATTTTCATTATAGCCTTTTCATCTTTAGAAATATTAATCATCTATTTTGTTTTTCATATAAGATATAGCTTTTACTCTAGCTTTCTCATACATTTCAACTGGATTTTTTCTAAGCTCCTTTGGTACAAGATCCTGCAAAGCTTGAACATTTAAATATACTGCTGTAGCACTCATATGTCCTGCTTTACTTCCGATTTTTGCTAACCTTTCGATTTTTGGTTTTAATACTATTTCTAATTGCTCTCTCACTATGGAGGCTATAATATCTTTGCTATCATCTACATAATCTTTTGCTAATCCTTTCTGTATAAGGTTCCTAGAAACTTCTGCAATACTGTCGCCAGTACTATCCGAAATTTCCTTTATTGTATTGTAAGTTTTATCATCTAAACACAAACTATATCTTTTAAATTTATGTGTCATAAAAACACCCCTTTTCCATATGTTCACCACTTAAAACCATTGATATTAAAGGCTTATAAGTGTATATTACCGATAATTTCACCATATGTCAATTAAAAAATAGCTTTTTCACCACTACTTCAATCATTGATTTTACAGGCTTTGCCTGTAATTTGTGATATGGCGGTTCACCGCCCTTATCCTGCCTTTCTTTCTATTTCTCATACTTCAAACCCCGACAATGCTTTTTTTCTAAAAAACCTTTTTCTAAATAGAAGAGGGCTTAACAGTTTTTATGAAGTTCCAATTCAAATTTCATCCTAACAAAACACCAATATTCTCATGTCCAATAAACTCCAAAACAGATCTTTTTCTAACCTTAGAGCCTTGGAATCTAATGCAGTTATAACAGAAATAAACACAGTTTTTCCATCAAAATATTACTTGAGGTGCTTCCGATCATCACTTAAATATTTCAAAAACTATATAATTTATGTAATCGTTCTGGACCTAATATGACTTAAAAGATAACTGCCAATATACATATATATAACCCTTTTTAGCTATTCTTTTAACTTGAATTTACTTAGTAAACAGTTTGACTTCAATTTATTTACTAAAACTGCTATTGAGATTTCTATTGGCCACTTGCTTCAAAACGTTGGTATTACTTGCTTACATTCTATTGAGTTTTCTATTGTATTACTTTTATTTACCCTCCTGAAAGTCATCTTCCAAAGTCAATTTATGTTCAATAACAAATGTTGATAATACATATAAAATCTGTTAAAGTTATTTTAATGTAAAGCTTAAGTGCTTTTGTGAACATAGGGGGACTAAACATTCCCACCCTAGGGACATTAATAATATAGGGATGTTACCCGCACATTGGTTAAATGTGCCGTTCCCAAACAAAAAGTAGTCGAACCTTTTCATAGGTAGACTACTTTTTTAGATTTATCTTCATGAAATTAATATCCGACATGTGTCTCTTTTACACATATAGCAAGTGTACTCATATTTATATTGGCAAAAAAAGAAGCTTTACCGTTAAGATATCTTCCACGTTAAAACTTCCATATCCGCTCTATATTGGATTTTTATTGTTTAGAGGTATAAATACTCGCCAAACGTCTTTAACTTTCTCTGTAGGCTATAAATTGCTATATACTAAGCGTTATTATCCCAACCTAAAAGTTTCTTTTCTAAATCATCAAAATCATAAACTCTTTGTTCATAGTTATTAAAACTGTCTTTTTTAATATTTCCTTTAGGTTCATTAAATCCTTTTGCAAGTTTTCTTATGTAACCAACAATATTTTTAATATCTTTGCCTAGAGAATATGTGTAGCATTGTTCTATTAAATTTATGTTGTTATTCCCATCTTTCAATATACAATTTGCTTCATGATCCGTAAGGTTATGATCCGTAAATATCGCTTTTACTTGTTTAATCAATTTCAGATCTTGTTTTGGCTCTTCCAAAGCAACTGCTATTTCATCTTTACAAGTATTTTTATTCTTAGTGCTAGTTATATCAAATTTAATACTTGTAACTTTCCTACCTATTTTTATTTCTTCAAAATCAAAAGATATATCGCTATAACTATTTATCTCTTGCACTGCCTTATCTAATACTTTAATTCTAAAAAAACTATATTTATTATAACTCTCAGGACATTGTAATTTTTTTCTTAATGTATCTAAATTATCAATTCTCCAACCAGTATCTTCAAAACTTTTTAAATAATAATAAATTCTTTTACTGTAAATACTTTTAAAATTCAAAGGATATTCTATTTTATAATAAATTCTTTTTTTCATTTCAAGCAACAAACTTTTAAATCTTTGCCCTACTTCAAGTGTTATTTTACCTTCTGTATCTGAATATAAAATACTTGCAAACCATGAAAAAAATATCTCCTTTTTATTTTGGTTATCAATTAAATAAAACCCCTTGCCTTCAAATTGCTTTATTGCTTTTTTAAAATCTCTATAAATATTGCTTGTATCAGTTTTATATAAATACTTATAATCGTTGATGTTTAACTCGTACAAATAATTATTATCATCATCAACTTTAGATAACACAATATCTAATATATCATTTTGACTTGATGTTAAATCATACCTGGCTTCAATCAATGTGTTTGGTCTTACTGCAATATATTTACCTTTTTTTAGCACATAATCACCCTCATTGTTAAAATATACCTGTAATTATATAGGGTTACTATGCGCTTGTCAAGTAACCTTTGCAACCGACATTAAGTAACCTTTATATTGCTTATTCACCGACATTAAGTAACCCTACAACCGACATTAAGTAACCTTTATATTGCTTATTCACCGACATTAAGTAACCCTATAACCGACATTAAGTAACCGTATAACGTCTACATGCATTGATATCACTTGATTTGCGGTACCCTTATTATACATAACTATACATAACTATGTACTATACAACAACAAGGGTCACATTTGTTGTTGTAATAGATAATCTAAAAAAGATTTAATCTGCTAGCTTAGCAGTCATCAATATTTATATTTTTCTATAAATTCCACTATTGCCAGAGCTATTAAATCTTTCTGGGTTTCCTTTCTACCTTTACAAAACTCAATAAAATCATCATACACACCTTCATAGCTCTTGAATGACTTACTGATTACATTTCCTTGTAATTTTTTATTATCCAAATTTATTTGTGGAACTTCTATTATGTTTTTATGCCCTTGGCTTTTCTTGTACTGCTCAATTATTTCTGTAAGTTCTGGGTATTCTATATCAATAGCCTTTTTTATTACTTGTAAAACTTCTTTTTTAACTACCATTTCAGTATTATTTTTCATAGGCATTACTTCGGCATTACTTAAAAATTCTTGTTGAATTTCCTCAATTTCTGTGAGTATTACTTTGGAATTACTTTGTTGTTTTTCATGAGGTAATACTTCGGAATTACTTTGGAATTTAAATTCTTTACTACCCCTAATATCATAAAGAAATGTGGACTTATTGTAATCAATGGTTACATCCTTAATTGTTTCAGAAAAGTCTTTTCTATTTATTCCAAACTGCTTAATAAAATTATCTGTTGTTATTTTTTCTTCTTTGGATCTATCTCTGTTAGCTATAGTATTTTCATTAATGGCTTTTGCTATTTCAACTAACTTATTGTATGGCAAGTCTAATTTTTTCGGTTTACCCACTTTCCTAACCTCCTACAAGTAATACCTTTAGGTTACTTCATAATTACTATTCTTCATATGCATTAAAAATCCTTTTAAAAAAAAGCAATAGTAAATACTACTGCTCTAATTTATTACTTATTCTTTTACTATTGTTTGCTTTTTAGTTTTAGTGGTAGTCGCCTTAGGTTGTTCCAATTGATCCAGCAATGCTTTATATTTATTTTGATACATTTCAATTTCTTCATTATGTCTTAGCTGCTCTTTATTTAACTTATTATTCAATTCCTCTTTTACTTCTGCAACTGCTATCTTAATATTTAATTCACTTTCTTTTTTAAGTTGTTCCAGTTCTTTTTGGTTCTCTAACTGTATCTTCTCAATGCTCTCATTTAAGTGTTTAATATTATAATCATTATCTTTGATGATATTATCTTTATGAATTTCCCTGGCTTGTGCATCTGCAAGTAGGTTTTTATACTGTTCTACCTCAACTTTAAACTTCTTATACTCTGCTAGGTCACTTAGTAACATATCATTCTTGCCCTTGTACTCTTCTACAATTAAATTCTTATCTTTTAAGTTGCCCTCTAATTGTTCCAGTTGCTTACTATATTCAACTCTAATACTAAATAACTCATTCTTATGTTCTTTATTTTCATTTTGTACTACAAGTAAATTACTGTAACACTCTTGTAATTCTTGTTTTTGTTCTGTAATAAAGCTTTCTTTCTCTGATAACATATCTTTATATTTTGCCTTTAATGCTTCAAGCTCTGTATCTTTATTACTTATTAAATTATTGCTACTATCTGCAATACCTATAAATGCATTTAATATTGCATCTAAATTACTTTGTATAGTAGTTGTATCTTTACTTAGGAAACTATTTTGTTTTACATTCTCCAGTTCCATCAATGAAACTACTTTATTAAAATACTGATCTTGTGTCATACCTAAATCTTTCAATTGTTGTTGCAGCTTATCTTTTGTGTCTTGGCTCAATCTATAACTTGTAACTATGCTTTTATTTTCTTTTATATCTTCCATATTATCACCTCATAATATATTTGTAATACACATAAATACTAGTAAACATGTTGTAAACACTATATTTTAATTGTAATACCATATTTATTAATAATCAATATATTTACCACTTGATATTATCGAAAATATCGTCAATTTCTTGCGCTTCAATTCCAATATACCTAAGAGTTATTGATTGACTACTATGGTTAAGTATCTTCTGTAAGTAGCTTAATATAGCAGGGTTATCTTTTATATTGTCTGAGTAGATTTTATAAGCTCCTGTCTTTCTTAATGTGTGGCTGCCATAGTTACCATTTATATTTAATTCTCTTAAGGTTGTTTTGATTATTTTGTGTAGAGATCTTACACTTATAGATTCAGATCCTTTCCGGCTGCTAAATATATAGTTATCTATGTTAAAGCCTTTCAGGTTATTTTTATAAAGTGCAAGGGCCTCTTTAACATCATCATTAATTTTAATTCTTCTAGTCTTATCGGTTTTTTCTTCCTGGACTACTAAATGAATCTTAAATGTATTTTCACTTTCTAATACATCACTCCATTTTAGATTAAGCAGATCTCCCGCTCTCAATAAAAAGTTAGTGCCACATACCCAAATGCAATAATCCCTTTTATTTTCTTTCCCTATTAAATACTGCCGTATCTTTTTTATATCCTTAGAATTTTTTACTGGCTCCACCTGTTCTGGTTTTGGTCTACCATCTATTGTTAAATTACTCATAAAATATCCCCCTCATACAAATGATACCTTTTAATATAATTATATCGAAAGGTATCATTTAATACAATAAGAAAATAAAAAAAATAAAAATATAAAAACAAAAACTCACTACACCTTAGTAAAATCAACACTTCAAGGTATGTGAGTCTATATATTGCGAATGATACCTTTTACGAAAAGGTAGTATTCAGTAGTTAATACTTTAATCTTTAAGTTTACCCAAAGAAACCGATAAAAACTATGGTAAGGAATATATTTTATAAATGTTCGTTTATGAAACTGCATTTGAATCTTTTAGAATAGCTAATTTACAAGGTATTTTAGATATTACTAGCTTAGATTGATGTTTATGTTGCTGTACCTATATGTGGAATTTGTCGGTTTTGATAGTTTATTAAAATAGCCATTAATGGTATAATATACTAAAAATAAGAATAGCATCTTGTTGTGAATAGAATAATTTTACATGGATTTTATTGCTGTTAAAATCATTAGTTATTATTTTCTAAAATTACATCATATATGTTACTGACTTAAGGAGAAAAGTAATGAGTTTTTTTGATATACTTAAATCTAATAAAAGAAAAAATTATTTTGAGGAACAAATTTCTATAGTATATAAAGAGTTATATAAATTTATATATTCTATTATAAAAAATCAAAACCTAGTTGAGGATATACTTCAACAGACATTAATGAAAGCTTATGAGAAATTTGATACAATTCAAGATATAAAAAAATTTAAATCATGGATTTTTACTATAGCAAAAAATGAGAGTTTGGCATGTATTAAGAAATATAATAGAGAAATTCCTAGTGAAGATGTTTATCTAGAACTATTAGTGGGTTCTTCAGAAGATATTCCAGAAGAATTATTGATAAAACACGAAATAAAAGAACAGGTAAAAGTATCTATTAAAATGTTAAATCCTGTTGATCAAGAGATAATATATTTAAGATATTACTATGACTTAAATTTTAATGAAATAGCGTTGATACTAAACTTAAATGAAAACACTGTTAAAACAAAACATAAAAGAGCAAAATCAAAGATATGCACTCATCTTATATGTGCCGATGCATCTTTTGAAGTTGCGGCAACAGTTGTAGATTTAAAAGAGGTGAAGTAATTATGAAGCAGAATAATATAGATAGAGTTATAAAAGATACATATACAGAATTTAATAGCGAAATGGACATGCATTCTAATATAGATATTCCTGATTTTAGTATCACAATGAATAAATTTAATAATAATCTAAAAGAAAAAAGTAGTAGATCCTCCATATTAAAAAAGGTAGCTTTGGTGGCTAGTTTTACATTGGTCATAATTCTTTCAACATTTTTCTCAACAATTCCAAAGGTAACAGCTTTTAAATTTAACATTATAAAAAGATTTGAGGAGTTAAGAGGGAACACTAAAGATATTAAGTTTAGTACAAACGATACCTTAAATAATAATGTATTAAAATCAAATGATAGTGCAGATCAGATAGAAAAGATATTATCAATTGATGAAGCTAAAAAAGAGGTTCCTTTTAAACTTTTGGTACCCAAGTATTTACCCGTTGGTTATAAGTTAGAAACTGTGAAACTTGTGAAATCTATGGGTGATTATTTTAGTGTTAATCAAACTTATACAAATAGTACAGGAAAAATAATTCAAATTTATCAAAGTACTGTATCGGAAAATGAGGAAGAAACAATTTCTATAAGCTCAGAACTTATGACTGAGGATATAACTATTAATAACTTAAAAATAAAATTAGCTACTGATAATAAAAACTTTAAAATGATGATTTGGTTTGATAATGATATAAAGCACAAAGTACTTATGCCATATAGTTTTACAAATACTGAAATGAAGAGAATACTTGGATTATTAAAATAAAGCCCATTTAGGGCTTTATTTTAACTTATATATATTGAATTACTTATTGAGGTTTTAGATGTTTTTACTCCATTCTCTATTATATAATTTGTACTGCTAACCCTATAATAGTTATTAGAGGATACTGCTAAACTATGATTAGCCATAGCTGTATAAGTATTATTTAAACTATATGGGGTACGGCAACCATTCATGTAAAAATGGGCCACTTCACATTTTATGTAATAATACAAGCTTTTTTATTGAAATATACCATCCCATAAACGACCGTTTATGGGATGGTATAATAAAATTAAAAAACCAGGTTTCCCTGGTTAACTTATTGATTAAAACACCTTTATTTTACTGCTTTTAATTTTGCTATATCTGCATAATTATTCGCTGTAACTATCTCAACCGTTGACAAGTCTTTCCTAAGAGCTTCAACGTTGCCTTTTATATGAACTATGTCATTAGCCATTTTATCTTGATCGGCTTTATTTGCTTGTGCTGAATGTTCAAGAGCTTTAACTATTTGATATGTTTCTTCTTGTTTTGATTTAATCTCTTTTATATCACTTTGCATACTTTTTAAATTCCTTAGCGTGTGTTTTGTCGGAAATGTTGATGACACACCATATATGGATAGTTATTATATGTTAAGTGATAATGATAAAGTAATTGAAACCCCATCTAATGAAACATCATATAAAGAAAATAAAAATAAATATGATGTTCCTATGTCTGGTGTTACTTGTAGTGAAGTAATTAAGAAAAATAAAAAAATCGACAATGAAAGAAAAGCTAAGGGTGAAGCAGCTCAATATGGTTCTGGAAGCTTAATGGATCTTTATTATGAATTCATAAAATAATTTGTAAGGTATATTTTTTCGTTTTGGAAACTAATTATAATGTAAAAATTTTAATGAAGTTCATTCTATTTAGGAACACTATTGAAAAAGCTGATTTAGAAGGTATTTTCAGTTCCAAAACTATTACCAAAATTAAAGCCTTAAAATAAAGTGACTCTGACCTTTATGGTATTTGCTCTTGGATATTACTGGCTTAACATGTGGTAAAATCATATTTTATGTATTAGCGTAAGTTTTGTGAAAAATGTTGGAGATGACCGTAAATAAACTATTCAAACACATAAAATAAGAGAGAGGATATCGATATATCCTCTCTCTTATTTTATATTGCTAAAAGAATTTTATATTATTTTATTTAGTTATATATTGTACTAACCCGAGCATAATCGTTCATCATTAATTTTATCTACTTTAAGATTTAATCCTAATGCCATTACATACTTAATGAAATTATCCAATGTTGGTGAATTGTCTAATTTCTCTATTCTAGATATCATCTGTTGAGTCAAACCACTCTTTTTGGAAACTTCGCTTTGAGTTAATCCTATAACTTTTCTAAATTCAACTAACCTTCTAATTAATTCATACTGTGCATCTGCCTCTTTAATATAATTTTCTAACTCACTGTTATTGCCTATGGCCTTTTTTATTTCATCATTTGGATTAACTTTATGAAATCCCATTTATAACACCTCCTTACAATTTGTTTTGAAAACTAACGAATACTTACTTTTTTATCCTATATGAAAGATATTCTGATTAGAATTTATACTTTATACTTTTTAATAAGGGGATTGTTTTGTATAAGGAGGGGCATCCTTATACAAAAGTTTTGTTTAAATCTTCACCAAGTTTTTTTGCTCTTTTTATTGCTTTACCCAGTTCGAACTGTTCTGCTTTTCCTTTTTGCTTTTTACAAGCATGAAGGATATACATACTGTTTTCATCAGCAATTACATACATTAACCTATTTTGACTAAATTTAATCTCCCATAGTTTATTTTTTAATTGCCTTGTATTTAAAATTTCTAACGCCCCGTATCCATATTTTTCTATTTTGGCGATTATATCTAATCCAGTAGCTTGCCCTTCGATAGGTAAGTTATTGATATAATCATAGATCAAGTCTTTATCCCCTTTTGTAGTATAAGTATAAACGTCCATCGTACCTTTCCTTTCTTTATATTATTATCTTATTGGTATAATGATATACATCAAATTTAGTGTATATCATTATATGTTGACAATACACCAAATTTGATGTATTGTCAACTTTTAAATTGAATATTAAACCCAACATTTCTCTTAATCACACCAACAAGAATAAAAAATAACTTTAAATCAATTAATAAAAGTACTTCTCCAACTCAAATATATAGTGTTTTTTTGCAAGCTCATGTTCATGTTTTATCGAAGTAAAGTTCATAATTATTCATTCTTGACATTACTGTGCCGTTATTCATTTTAGTTTTGTAGAAATATCTTCGGATATTCTCCGTTATTTTGCCAACCTTTAAAGGTATGTTTCCTACACATTTCTTATTTCAAATAGAATCAATTATTAATTTCATTTATGTTAACAAACAAAATTAAGTCAAGTCATTTGAATTTGGTTAAGAAATAGTAAATAAAGATATAATTAAAATAGAAAGCAATTAGGAGGATTGCCATGTCAAGGTAATAGTTGATTTTCACCTACCAAAGCATTGTCTATAGACACTATTATTGGTATAATTGTCATCATTTATAGAAAAATTTAAGAATGCAGAGATAACACGCAATGATTGGATTCAGTGCATTCTAGAAGTGAATTTTGATATTGATATAACACTATATCTGTGTAATATTAATAATAAAAATCGAAAGAATTATTTATCGTGATATAATATAAAGTATGGTAAATAAGTTACCAAAAAAAAGAAAAAAAGTAGTGTGCGAAACTACTTCTCTTCTTAACCACCATGTCACCAAATAAGGGAGGTGATTCTATGGAACAAAAAAACTATCTAGCGCAGTTTGTATTATTCTGTACTGCTCTAGGTGCAATATCCTCAATACTAAACATATTATCTTTCGTGTTGACGCACGCTAAATAATAAGATAATCATTAAATGCACTAAGTGTTGACGCACTCTAGTGTATTTTTTGCTTTTCGATATATACTCCAATATGGAGTATATATTAAATATTAACACTATATAAAACACTTGTAAATACAATCTAAAGGGTGTATATATCCTCAATTAATTAACCTTGCAAATGATATATATCTGACCTGTTGACTGTTCTCATTCTCAATTATCAATACCTACCATTTTAATTATTGACTATGTTTTTCAAATTATACATTTAGTCAGATTTGAGTTCTTCTATGCTTCATTGGGTGCAGCCAACAACGCCAATGCTAAGGAATCTAGTACCAAAATCCATCTATTTTGAATATTAATTCGTTAACATGAGTTAAAATTTAGTTCCTTAGCGTGGGTTTTGTTTGAAATGTTGACTCTACCCCTTATAGAAGTATGAGTGTAGTGATTTAATTTTGATTTTAGGGGTATTAGGGGACTCCCTAACAAGCGGGTATGTTATAACGTGTTATAACATACCCAATGCTTGCAAAGCAAATCAAAGTAAAATAAATTTTAGTTTTTCTAAAAATGCTTTATATCTGATTAATCAAATTTTACCCTTAAAAATAAAAAAGCCAGGGTGTTATACCCTGGTTATATATTAAAATTAAATGCCAACTTCTAAAAACCCACGATATTTATTAGTCGCCTTGTGGCATCCAGGCGAAAGTTGGTTAGCTTCAACTTCAAAGCTCTAAGCTCTGCACTAATTTAATTATAGTTTAATTATCCAATAGTTTCAATATTATTGTTTCAGCCTTTATAAACTTAGTATCAATGCATTTCTAATGGTTCTATAGTAACCTCGGCAATATTTATACAACTCTAATATATAGTATTTTTAATCTTAAAACAAATAGCCATACGTAAGGTATACCTTTGCGTAGGATTAAAAAACATATAAAATATTTTCGTAAAGTATAACAAATGTTTTGTTTTACAAGTTTATGTTCGTGATTTTGAATACAGATCCTAATCCAATCCCTTGCCGACATTTAACGTTATTTTGCCGACACATTTTTTAGAAGAGAATACGTCAATTGAAACCATCTTGATTTTTATCAAATGATATGTTAGTAGGCGTCCCACCTTATAAATGTATTGTTTTATTTTTAAAGTGTTTTATCTAAAATATGTTATCAAAACTTAGGATATAGGCTTATTTGGGATATTTTAGGACATTAGGCATAATGTCAACAGGACAATAACGATAAAAAATCAAAGGATATTGAGATAACTAAAACTAATTAGGTGTATTATATGCTAGGAGTTAATTTTGAAAAAGAGATAACATTAGAAGAAATGTTCGATTGGATGGGTAAATGCAAAGGATATAAGGCTACAAAACAAGAATTTAAGTCTACAATCCTTTAAAATAATGCTTTCAGGATTGTAGACTTATTATTGCTTTGTTTTTGAAATTAACTTAATTGTTATTGTATTATTCTTAGCTTATTTTTAGACTTAGTGGAAATAAAAAAGATGACATCTATTATGTACTTCTCTTATTCATTCAATTTCTTATTAAATTTTTTTCATTATCCCCGGTAGGAAGTGGAGAGTCAAGCAGAAAAATCGAACTTGTTCGGCTTGCTTTATTGCTTAATATCTGAACGTAGAGAAGATATTTACAGCAATAAAGTTTTTACTGCGGTGTGAAGGCATCTATGCCGGAGCATGACTTGAAACTTCCTACCCCTTGTGAGAATTGAAATAACTTTGGCTGAAAGCAAGCTATTTCAGTGAACATTTATGTATTCTTTAACACCAGAGTTTTAATATGGTTACCTTACACATATTAAACTTTTCTGCTGTGCATCATTTGTATCTATACCCCCATTTTAAT
>JAKBFR010000062.1 GCA_021837545.1 Bacillota bacterium
AAGTGCGTTTAAAATTGAAAAATATTCAAAATAATATATGTGGCATTTCAAATATTTAGAGTTTTTGTTCTAAACCGAAAAGGAGCATCGCTCCTGATTAAAATTTAATCATTTTGCGACACTCCCTTCAGGTTTCACTTGATATTTAATAAAAGATACTGAATAAATAACAAATCAGTATTCTAATCTATTTTGAGCCATATACCTAATTTAAATTTTCAACAATTTCTGACGCATCAAATGACTTCTTAAGTAATCCTTTTTTCACAAGCCAATCTATATTATCTTGCCATACCTTTGTATCTTGAGATAAAAATTGTGCATCTTTTGTTTCCATAACAGGAATTAAAGTATTAAAACTCTTCTTTTCAACACTTTCAGAAAGTGGGAAGTTTTCTGCATTTTGATTTTTCATTAATATTTGAAGAGATTCATCTGGATTAGCTTTCATATCTTCAAAACCTTTTTTAGATGCTTTTAAAAATCTTTTTATTTTATCAGAATTTTTATTTAGATTATCTTCACCTGCTATAAATACAAGTTCATAGTAGTTAGGGACTCCATATTCAGTTGGTGAGAAGTAATTTAAATCAAATCCTTGTTCTTCTAAAGCTGGAACTTCATGATTTACAAGACATCCTATAGTTGCATCTACATTTCCAGTTGTCATTGAGCTCATAAGATCAAATCCAACATCAACTGTTTGCGCTGAGTCTTTCTTCTCACCCACATTTTCAAGCATTGTAGAAATAATAGATTCAGAAAGTGCTGTTCCACCATATCCTATTTTCTTACCAACTAAATCTTTTGGGCTTTTAATATTCTTATCTTTTAATGAAACCACTACGCTTAAAGGTGATTGAACAATCGTCCCTACAGCCTTTATAGGAATATTTTCATTTCCCCTTGCCATTACTGTATCTTGTAAATAGTAAATACCTAAATCAGCCTTTCCAGCTGCAGTAAGTGCAATTGCATCATTTGTATTTGCAGGAAATTGAATATTTACTTTTAATCCTTCTTGTTCATAATATCCCTTTTCTATAGCTGTATAAATAAATCCATGAACTGCATTAGGATACCAATCTAAGACGATATTAACCTCCTCAAGTTTTTTCTTTGTATTTGTTTCTGATTTGTTATCTGTTTTATTACAACCTACCATTGCAAACGTCATTAAACATGACATTGCTAAAGCTAAAATTCTTTTATTCATAATTAAATCTCCTTTCTCCAGTTAATTATTTTTTTCTCAAGTATATTTACAATTGCAACTACGATCATAGCCACAACTGATAATAACACAATAGGTGCAAATACCCCTGCTCCATCTAATTGACTCATCATTCTTTTACTAAAATAACCTAGTCCACTTTGTGCTCCAAGCCATTCAGCTATTGCTGCACCAATTATGCTAAGTGGTATTGCCATCTTTATTGCTGAAAAGAAATATGGCAAGCTTGTCGGAATTTTAAGTTTTATGAAAATGTCCTTTTTACTTGCACCATAAGTTATTAAAAGCTCTTCCATTTCTCTTTTTGTAGATTTAAATCCATCATAAACTGTTATAGTAATTGGGAAAAATGTTATCAATATTGTTACCAAAACCTTACTCCATATACTGTATCCAAACCAGAGCACAAAAAGAGGTGCGATAGCTGTTGTTGGTATGGTTTGAGATGCTATTATAATTGGATATAATGCATTTTCTATTTTCTCATTCCTATCCATTAAAACAGCAAGAGCTAATCCAAATATAATAGAAATAATCAATCCAAGCCCTGTTACTCCCATTGTTGCTGGCAAATGTACCGTAAATAAAGGCTCGCGAAGAATCCATAATTTCACCAAAATTTGTGTTGGCGATGGCAATATGTAATGAGCATTTATTATCATAGCAATGATTTGCCAAAGTCCTAGTATCACTATCATTAATATGATTGATGGTAAGTTCTTCTTCATATCTCCACCTTCTGTCTAAGTCTACTTATAAGCTTTTCTTTTAATTCTACAATTTCAGGTTTTTGTAAATCACTTCTGCTTCTTGGATAGTCAAGATGAATCTCGATTTTTTCCATATGAGTTATAGGTCTATCCTGAATTATAAGTATTGATTTTGAAAGAAAAATAGCCTCTTCAACATCATGGGTTATAAATAATATTGTTTTATTAAAATGCTTCCATTCTTCTAAAAGCCATTCTTGCATTGAAATTCTTGTAAGAGAATCTAATGCACTAAAGGGTTCATCTAAAAGTAATAGTTCAGAACCTGTTAAAAGCGTTCTTGCAAAAGATACTCTTTGCTTCATACCTCCAGATAAATCTTTTGGAAACTTATCCTTATAATCAGAAAGTCCAACTTCTTTAAGAATCTCAAGTACTCTATTTTCTCTTTCACTTTTATTTATTTTCTGTACCTCCATTGGAAGAGACAGATTCTTACCTATTGTCCTCCACGGGAAAAGTAAATCTTTTTGAGGCATATAGGCACTGTAATTTTTAATATTTTCAATAGAATCTTCATTTATAAAAATTTCACCACTCTGCATTTTTTCTAGCCCATTTATTAATCTAAAAATAGTACTTTTACCACAACCACTTGTACCTATAATTGAGATAAATTCACCTTTTTTCACAGAAAATGATAAGTTTTCAATCATCGTATAATCATCTTCTGGGTATTTAAATGTTACATCTTTGAATTCAAGCATTTTTATCATCTCCTTATAAATTTTATACAAAAAAAAGCTTTCTACCACAAAGATAGAAAGCTTGAACTATTTCTTATATAAAATCACAATTCTTCCATGCAAAATTGTATAATAGACAAACTCACTTCCCTGCGTTGGTCCTAACCACATCAGGTTCAAAGGGTTAAGCTAGTAGCTCTCTCAGCTTTTTAAGGCACCCCTAGGAATAATTTCAATTCAAATTATATAATACTATCATACTAAAGTAAATGTATTTTTATTACTCTCAACATTTACTTTTAAAAAGAATAACTGATTCACTTGCAACTAAGCAAATTATTCTGCAGTCTATAATTCCTATTTTTATAAAGACATAAATAAGCATTTATGTAATAAAAACTCTATCTCTTTTTTATATCTAACTAACTCCTCTGAGCTTATATTTTCTAATGCCTTTTCATTAGTACTAAATTCTTCACTTAGTTCATCAAATAAAGATATTATTTCCTCTTTATTAGTTTCTTTCAATTCATCCAAGTATTTTCTTATGGCACGCTCAACATCATTGGCCCAATTATCTATAGCTTCTATTGATATTTCATTTATTTTCGTTTGCCAAGTTAATGAATCATATAAGAAAAATATTGAATCTGTGAAAACATTTAATGATTCTGTGATTCCCTTTATAGATGTGGCTTTTATAGTTTTTACTAAATGATTTAAATTATTAGTTCTTACTCCAATAGATGTTCTTTCTAAAACATTTGTAAGCTTCTTTAAATTTTTGCTATATGCATTAATCTTTTTAACTTTCCCATTGTTTCTTTTAGAAGCTTTTCTAAACATTTCCCCCATAACTTGTTTTATATTGTCGCCAATATGTTTTTCTATAATTCCTTCCATAACTTTAGTATACGAAGGAGTATTTATTCTTACCTTATTTTCTAATTTAGTAATTTCTATATTTAACATATTATCAATAACTCTATCTAAAGAAATAATTTCATCTTCAATATAAGTTAATAAATTTTCAGTTTGTTCATTTGTAAGCTTTGGTACATAATAATGTTGCATTAGAGCAAAAGTTTCTTCTTTCATAGACCATTTACTTTCATCATTTATGTATTCTGTGATTAATTCTTTAATCTTAATATCAGACTTATCTATAAGCTTTATAGATTTTATTTTTATTCTTGTAAAAGCTTTATCTATTGTTCCTAATATATTCTCTTTTTTATCTAAAAATTCTTTAATTATATTTATTCTTTCTTCTACATTTTCTTTCTCACATTCAATATTAGCAATTTTAGAATTAATCTTTATATCACATTCACCCAATATGTAATCTTGATAGTTTTTCAATATTTTTGAAAGTTCTTCCTTCTTATTAGGGTCATTGACCCTTTCATAAATATAATCCCAAAGTTTTTTTGTATCTGGGTTCTTTTCACTACTACTTTCTATAAAAAATGATTTTACATCTTTGTGTATACATTCATTAACACTTTTTTTGATTTCACATATTCTCTTATTATCCTCTTGAACATCTTTTGGGCACATGTTTATAGCTAAAATAACTTCCACATTATCATTTATAATTTCTCCAACATATTTTAAAAATTGAAAGTCATCGTCTCCAAGTCCAACTCTATAAGAAACAACATATACAACAAAGTCACTTTCTGGTATAAACTCTTTTAAAACTTCCTCATGCTCGCTTATAAGAGAACCATATCCTGGAGTATCAAAAAGTCTCATTCCACTATAGTTATTTTTTTTACAGTATACAACATATTTTAACCTATTTAAATTTTCATTTGGTTTTACTGTAAAGACCTCAAACTTATCCTTATCTAAAATTTCAATACTTGAATCCTTATTTATTGCTATAAAAGACTCTTCTGAGTCGCTATCTATAACAACTTCAGTAACAACTCCTGTTGTTGGTTTAACACTTTCGACTAATACCCTTTTATCAAATATGCTATTTATTAAAGCACTTTTCCCTGAGCTCGTTTCCCCTAGCATAACAACATAATGAGCTGGATTAATTATTCTCTCTTTTACTAATAAATTTTTAGAAGTAATATCTTCATTTTCAATTATATTAACAACTTTATCAATTCTTTTTTGTCTATCTACACAACTTTTAAAAAAATCCATTTCATTTCTCCTTTTGGCCCTCTAGTCCATTAATTAATCCATTTAAAATTTTCGAATCCTCTTCAAACTCTAAAATATGGCCTTCATTATAAGTAACTTCATATTGCTTTTCTATAATTTCCATATCTTCTTTAAAAGTCTTTTCTAATTTATTTTTTAATTCTTTTATAGAATCATCTACATCCTTACCTTTTGCTCTTAAGTCATCAATAATTTCTGACTTTAAGTAATTTTCTAAGTCTTCTATCATTGGCTCTAAATCTCTTATTGTATAACTAGCTCTATTTTCAACTATCTTTGTCCGTATATGTTCTCCTATCAGAGAAAATGCTAGACTTATTCCCATCCCAACAAGAATTCCTGCTGGTCCTCCGAGTATACCTATTGCTCCAATTGTCCCAAATACCCCAGTTGATACCCCTAGTACTGTAGGCAGTGACTTCTCATATTTAATTGAACTCTTTTTATTAAAAAATGATATATTCTCATAAGTTCCATCGAAACCTTTTATTGTTATATCTTCAAGTGCACCATTTAAATTTTTAACAAGTTCACTGATACTAACTAAAACTTCATCCATAATATTATTAATTGCTTTATCAGAAGTTTCTTTATATATTAAACTAAGCCTATGTCCATCTACTATTCCATTATTAATAATTCTTCTTAGTTCTAATCTTAAATTTTCAATATTTTCTTTTATTATTTTCGAAGAGTTTTCAATGATATTTTCCATCTGATCATCAGCATAAGCTCTACAATTTCTAATTTTTTTCTTATTTTCTGAAAGTATTATTTTGATTTCTTTAATTTTTTCTTCTTTTTTCAAGTCATTTTGCTCATTCTCATTTAGAGTTAAACTTTTATAAGTATCTATTTTATCATTAATATTTTTTAGAGATTCGTTAACTCTTTGATTTAAAGTATTTATTAAATCCCTGTTATATTCTTTTGAAATATTCTTTATCTCTTCTATAACTTTAACTATTCCACAATTATCATATAACTCAACATCTTTAGTAAATTTAGCTTTAACTGCTTCATAAATATTTACTATATTTACATCTATTTGTTTTTCTTCATTATGAGAATAACTTATGCTACTTAATACCCCTTCATTATGCTCTTTTGCATCATTTGCATCTTCCAAGCTTTCATCATTCCACTTATTTTGGACAAAGATAGTATTTGATAACTTTGGCCATAAAGCATTTATAAAGTTTTTTTCTGTTCTTGTAATCGGAGGATTAGTCCTAATCATAAAAATCCCAGCTACTAATTTATTTACATATTCTAATGTAGTTCTTTGATTTTCTGGTGTTAAACTTCCAACACCAGGTAAATCTACAAGGACAATGTTGTCCTTTAAAACATCACTTTTGTTATATAATACTATTTTAGATACTTGAAGATTATTTGCTCTATTATAATCATTATGTACATACTTCTCTAAATTTTCTATATTTATATTTTCCTTATTTCCATTTAGATAATGTATTATAGCTTCATTAGTATTTTCTCCATATCTCACTTCAACTGGTACACAAGTTGTCTCATCGACATCAGTAGGCAAAATATTGTCCTCCATTAAAATAGAATTCAAAAAGCTGCTTTTACCTGCACCTTGAATACCGAGTACTGGAACAATTATTTCTTTTTTATTTAGATTTTCAATAAAGTGCTTAAAGTACTCCCTATAATCTATACCTTGGTTCTCAGATTTAAGATACTTTTCCAATAACCCATTAAATCTCTCATCTTGTATTAAATCCATATACGTCATAGTTTTTATCTCCTCTTCCCAAAAATCCTAGCAAAAAATGATTTATTTCCCCATTCTACTTCTTGTTGCATATTTTCTATTTTAGTATTAATGTCACCTTCTAGCTTATTTATAAGTTCTATTAATATATCTTTATCTTCTATTTTATCATTAATATGTTTGATTTTATCTAAAATTACTTTCTTATTATTATCCAAGTTATCTCCAATAGATTTTTCTAACAAGCCTACTTTTTCCTCAATAGAATTCTCCATTAATTCTACCTTTTCTTCAATCTTATCCATATTAATATCATCTATTTTATTTAAAATAGATTCTTTATTATTTGCTGCATCCTTTACTACTTTTAAGCCTAAAATAGCCAGTCTTTCTTCTATGGATTCAAAAAGAACTTTATTTTTTTCTTTTACCATATTGCTAATAACTTCGTTTATGGTACTCTCTATAGACTTTGTTATTTTTAATATATTATTATTTAGATCTTCAATCTTTTCTTCAAAATCTTCTTCTTGAAACTCTTGAAAATTTCCTTTTAAATCATTAATTTTCTTTTCAAGAGGTTTTAACTTTTCTATTACATCTTCTGACATATTCCTAGACACCTTAGAAAGTGAATTTATCATATCCTCTTGAATTTCATTCATTATATTTTTTGTCACTTCATCACTTTGAATTAAAATTGATTTATTTTCCATAGTTATTCTCCTTATTTAAAAAATAGCTTAAAATTTCCTCTAAGGTTTCTTTTTCCTCTTTACCTCTACATAAGGGATTTGCAAATAATATTTCTTTTATATCTCTATAATCACTTATTATAAAATCATAATTTTCTTGTCCTTCTATTAAAGCCATATTGTATATTGGATTTTTAGAATTGATTAATACATATCCATCTTTAGCATTATTGAATCTATTTTCAATATTATTTTTCAAACTACTAACATCTACTAAAAGTTCCTTTATGTTATTAGCATTTACAAATACCTTCCAAGAGTCTATGACTAAATTTAGTATCAAATTTTTATTGTCTTTTATAAAATAATTTAAACTCATACTCTCTAATATTTGCTTTTTAGAATTTCCTATTTGAATTCCATTAAATATAATAAACATATTATAAAGTTTATCTTTTATTTTCTTTAAATCTGTAAAGAAATTAAGTTTATCTATACAGAATTCATAAACAATTATTACATTATTAAAGCTATATATTCCTTCTTTTTTTATGACTTCACATTCTTGTTCATTTAGATGAATTCCTAAAATTCTAGAAACAAATTCTACACATGAATCTATATCCCATATCCAAAAAATTTCAGTAGTTTCTTCCTTTATTTTTTCTCTACTTCTTTCTTTTATATAATTCCCTAATAGTAAGTAATTTCGCTCGAATATTTCATTACTTAACTTATAAATATTATATTGTGCCTTTGAAATAGAGTACGAAACTCTTTCCTGTGTTTCACATTTACCATCATCTATTGTCATCACTAATTCATTTTCTTCATAAGTTTTTAACTTTATAAGTTTATCTATAAAACTTCTTAAACTCTTATTTACATCTTCTATATCATAAAGCTCAATATTTTGTTTTTTCTTTTCTTCATATTCCTCTGCTCTTTTACTTACTTCATCATAAAAGACATTTATGGACTTATTATATTGAGTACTCCATTGTTTTAATATATTCAGATATTGCATATTATTTTGATTACATACATTTTGTGCTATATCTATAGTAGCCTCTTTATCAACTACTTTCTCATCATATTCCACTTCCTTATAGCCCCATTCTCTGTCGAATATATTAGAAAACAATCTCTTACCTTTATTAAATATGCCTTCTTTTTTAAATAATAATTTTTTTTCTTCATACTTATGCTTAACATCTATGTTCTTACTTTCAATACCTGGAAGAGAATATTCAAATCCCGTATCTAAATTAAGCTTTTCATATATATCATTCTTTCTATTTTCACATTCTTTAACTATATTTAAAATATCGCTCTCAATATATAAATTTTTATTATTTATTCTTTCTACTATATCTAAATAACTTTGTAATTCTTCTGAATATGAATTCCTAATCTCATTTATTGTATTTGAGATCACTTCTTCAATTTCTTTAATTTTTAATAATATCATCTCCTGTGCATTTTGAAAATTTTCTGCAAATGCATTAATATCTCTGACTTTTACATTTTTTAATGCTTCTATTGTTTTTACATCATTTCCACTTATAATCTCTCTATCAGTAGTAATTATGAGATTAATTCTTTCTTCAATGCTCATTGCTCTCTTTTCATTAATTTGGGGAGTAATATTATCCACACAAGTTTCTATTGCTCTAACAAAGCCTTCAACATTTGAACTTTCATATAGTTCTTTATCTTTATTTATAATTCCCTTTAACCCATTAAGTGCTGAAATCTGAATAACTTCAACGGATTCACTATTATTAATCCCTTGCCTCAAAAGATTTTCAGCTCTTTTTTTATGCTTCTTTAAAATAATAGCTTTATCTTCTTGTACTATTCCGTTTTTACCAATTTTCTCCTCTATTGAATCTATCATATTTTGTGCCAAAATTATTTGCTTTTCTTTTTCATCTACAATTTTGATCTTTTCTACATTGGTTTCATCACTGTTTGCCTTAACTGTAGTCAAAAATATGCAGATATCAATTGTTGGAAGCAATATTTCTAAAGTTAATTTTTCATGATTCTCTAAATTCCAAGCATCTAACCCGGGACTGTCTATTATATGTATATTTTCATCTAATAAAAAATGTGGTGTTTTAATATCGATTTGAGTAACATTCAACCTATTATTAGGATTCTTACTCTCATCTGCATATTCTCCTATAATTTCCTCATTTAAATTACTTCCTTCTAATATTTGTGGATTTTTATCTTTAAAATAAATAATAGCTTGTCTGTTTTCTCCCTTACATGCAGTAATTATAATGCTAGAACTTGGTCTTATCGCCATAGGCAAAATCTTTTCACCTAAAAGCGCATTTACTAAAGTTGATTTCCCACTACTTGTTATACCCATAATGGCAACCCTTATTATATTGCCCTTAAATATGTTTTTTCTCTCTTTAAACCACTCCACATCTTTATTGTATCGTTTTCTTCTATAATCATTTTTTTCTAAAACCTTTTTTATTTCATTAATTGTATTTAATATATAATTATCTTTTTTCATAGTCTTCTCCACATTAGGCATATGAAAGAAAATAACGAGTCCAAAATGCCATGATTATTTTTCATCAGGCAAGGAAGTAAATTGGCCTCATAGCAAGCCTATTAGGGCACTTTGCTGACGCAGCATGGTGGAAAATAGGCTTGGCAGATGGACTTGTTATTTTTTTGATTATGCCTTAACTCTAAATTATTACTATACTTCCTTGAAATCTAACTTATACCTATACTTATATATTATATATTAACATAACTACTCACATTTATCTAAATAAATACCACCTATCAATTTGAAATATTTATTAAAAGCTTTTGCAATACCTTTATAAATTACGTCAGGTAGATAGCAGGCAATATCAACGAATTTCACGCCTTTATGTGGTGCAACAATTAAAAATAAGGTCATGCGTTTGTGGAACGTTACATCATCACGTAACCTGAACAAATGCATGACCTTCATTTCGACTGGGTATAACCATAAGTATTGTTTTTACCTATCTATAATTTAGTCAATTTCTTAACCTTAAATTTATCTTTTACACTTATAACTTTAATTTGTAAATTATTAAGTAATTTAGATAAACTCTTTATTTGATTTATATATTTTATATCATTCTTTTTAACTAATTTTATTACCATTTTAATTATATCTGATTTTTCTTCACTATTTAATCTGATACTATTTCCTATATACTCTCTATTAATATAAATTAAAGTAGTCCAAATTTGTTCCTCTGCTATTTTATTAATGTCCATTAGTACCCAAGTAAAATCTTTTCTTCTAGTATTTGCCGGATATGCCTCTTTAAAAAACTTTAAAAAAGTATTTTCTATTTTAGGTTCCTTTATAATTACATACTTTCCAAGCTGAGCCTTTAACTCATTTTGTAAAAACATAATAGTATTTGGTTTAATTTGATCTGCCATTTTATCAATACTATCATAAATTAAATTATAAGTTTTTTGAATTATCTCAGGATCAATATTTTCTTTTTTAAGAATTTTGGTAATATCTATGTATTCTAATATGTTTTTCTTACAATTTAATTCTTTGTTATATAACTTTTCCCACATTTCCTCTGCATTTAAATTTTCTAAGCTTATGTTTTCTTCCATATTTTCGCCATCCTTTTCTATTATATGTCTATTATAACCTAATTCTATACTAAGAATTATTAAACACTTATTTTTCAGTAGTTTCTGATGCTTTTATATGTTCAATATATTTTTCTCCCCAAATTGAAACACTCTCTAACACAATTTTAAATTCTTCACCTATATCAGTTAAAGAATACTCTACTTTAGGAGGAACTTGTGGAAAAACATAACGTTTTACTAGCCCATAACCTTCCAAACTGCGAAGCTGTTTTGTTAGTGTTGACTGTGTTAAATCTGGTAGCAATCTTTGTAGCTCTCCAAAACGAAGAGTTCCCAGACTTAGATTATGTAAAATTACCACTGCCCATTTACCTGCAATAACTTTTTGTGCTGTTACAAATGGACATCTCCCAAATAAATCGTATTTATCTTCCATAATATGCTCCTTTGTACTTTTTAGGATACTATGTATCAAAAATAATCGTACTTGTAAAATTATTGGTAATATTTTATTATTTAAGTACATTTAGATTATATCATACTAAAATAAAAGGAGCTATTATAATGAATGAAGTATTAGAATTTTTAACTACCAATCCAACTTTTTATATTGCAACAATAGACGGAGATCAAGCTAGAGTACGTCCTTTTGGTGCAGTTGTTCAATATGAAAACAAATTGTATTTTGGAACAAACAATGCAAAACCTGTTTTCAACCAATTAATTGCAAATCCTAAAATAGAAATCTCTACAACATCACCTAAAGGAGAATGGATTCGTTTAAGTGGAACTGCCGTTATGGATTCTCGTCATGAAACTAAGGAAGTAATGCTAGAAGCAGTACCAAGTTTAAAAAAGATGTATAGTCCAGATGATGATATTTTCGAGGTGTTTTATCTTACTGATGCTACTGCAATCTTTAACTCTTTCAGTAGTGCTGAGCCAAAAATAATACAACTATAATATTACTTTCTAACGTAAATAAAGAAAAACTAGACTTTATTAATAAAAGTTTAGTTTTTCTTTATTTTACTTAATTTTACAAAATATAACCCATATTTAATTTACTGCTTTTAATACTATTTCTATTCTTCCTTATGAGCATAATGAACATGTAATAATTCTTTTTCACGGTCTTTCAATAATCCATTATATAAAGACATAATCATAGGATTTTCTTGACTTCGTTTAAGTTGCGTAATCTTATCTGCTTTATATAAACCTTTTGCTCTTGCAATATTTGCTTCTCTTAAACCAAATGGTTGCCCTGCTCCAGATACACAACCACCAGGACAAGCCATAACCTCTATAAAATCAAAATGTTCTTCTCCACTTTGGATTTTCTCAATCAATATTTCTGCATGCCCAAGTCCACTGACAACTCCGATACGAAGGGTTATATCCCCAACTGGTAATTCAAATGCTTTTACACCTTCCATACCACGAACACCAATAAACTCTATTTCCTTTAAAGCTTTTGCCGTTTTATTTTGAGCAACTCCACGGATGACAGCCTCTGTTACTCCACCTGTAACCCCAAATATTACACCTGCACCTGAATGTAGGGAAAATGGCATATCTGAAGATTCTGCTTCTAATTCATCAAACTTAATACCAATTTCTTTAATCATTGCGCACAATTCTGTTGTAGTAATTACAATATCAATATCACTAACGCCATCTCTAATAAATTCCTCTCTAGATGCTTCTGCTTTCTTAGCTGTACATGGCATAACAGCAACAGATATAATTTCTCTACCATCTGAAACATCCTTCCCCTTAAAATGTTCTTTAATGACAGTTCCAAACATTTGCATTGGAGATTTACAAGTTGAGATGTTTGGCATCAATTCTGGATGTTTTGTTTCTGCATATCGAATCCACCCTGGACAGCATGAAGTAAACAAAGGTAGTTTGTTATCTCCCGCTTCTAATTTTTCTAAAAATTCCTTAGTTTCTTCA
>JAKBFR010000281.1 GCA_021837545.1 Bacillota bacterium
ACCTAAGTCTCTAATCTCAGTAAGTAATTTAACACTGTTATCAAAATCCTTCATGAGAATACTCTCTGTAATTTCTAGCTCAACAAATTTGGGATTAATCTGCGTTTCAGTTATAAGATTTTTTAGGGTCTCTTCAAATTTGTCATTCTGAAGTTGAATTGCAGATAAATTTATTGCAATAGTATCATATAAGTATCCTTTGCTTTTCCACAAATTATTTTGAAGGTACACAGTTTTTATTAGCCAGTCACCCATAGGAATTATTAATCCACTTTGTTCTGCAACAGGTATGAACTCTACTGGAGATATTCTACCAAGCTCAGAACTATTCCATCTTAAAAGTGCTTCAAAGCCTTTTATTTTGTTATTTATAATATCTATTTGTGGTTGATAATGGATTTCCAGCTCGTTGTTTTGTAAAGCACGCCTTAATCCTTTTTCTATATCCACCCGTCTTACAACTACATCACTCATACTCTTATTGAAAAAAGAATATTTAGCTTTCCCATTGTATTTAGCACTATACATTGCAGTATCTGCATTTTTTAATAACACACTAGTTTCATTGCCATCCTCAGGGAATACTGTAATACCTATACTTGCTGAAGTATATACATGTTTGTCATCTATGCTTATTTCAAAGTTTAGTGAGCTTAGTAGTCTTTCACAAAGGTTACTTATTTCTGAGTAATCCTCAATATTTTTCATTAAAATAAAAAATTCGTCTCCGCCTACTCTTGAAACTACATCCCCTTCTTTAATAGAAGCCCTAAGGGATATTGCAACATTTTTTAATAATTTATCTCCATAATCATGGCCTAAAGTATCGTTAATTTCTTTAAAATTATCTAAATCAAGAAACAATACAGCATGTTTACATTCTGTGTCCTTTGCTTGAATAATCTCATTTTCCAAGGTATTAATAAATAAATTCCTATTAGGTATGTCTGTTAATATATCATAGTACTTCAATTTATCAATTTTTTCTTCAAAAGCCTTTTGACCAGATATATCTGTAACAGAGCCTGAAATTTTAGTTGCAACGCCCTTTCTATCTCTCAAAGACTTGCCTCTAATTAAAACCCATTTATGTCCTCCGCCATTATACTTAATTTTTACATTGCTTTGATAGTATAAGGTTTTACCATTAATGTGATTATTAAAATCACTTACTGCAATTTTTTTATCTTCTTCAGCAACCAGATCTATTAAATCATGTAAAGACGTTATAGCATCTTTATCATACCCTGTAATATCTGTAAATTTATCTGAAGAAAAAAATTCTTTAGTTATAAGGTCAACTTCCCATATAGCATCATTGGCCCCTTCTAAAGCTAATTTATATCTTTCTTCACTTTTTTCAATTATTACTTGTTTTTCATTCAACTCATCAAATTGAGCTCTTAATTCCTCTTCTGCAGCTATTAATTGCTCATAGGTAGCTTGAATTTCTTGATAATTCTCTTTTAAACTCTGAGTCCAACTTTTACTTTTCTTAGTAAATTCACTAATTAAGAAATATATTATAAGGGATGTTATAAGGACATAAAACCATCCTTTAATTGTTTGTACACGTACCATTAAAGATTTGCTTTCAATTAAAATATATAAAATTTTATCTGAAAATAATATCCATAATCCACCAATTAAAGCATATAGCATAGTTACTTTAAGTGGCAATCTTGTAAGTCCAAAATCATCATTAAATAATGACTCAATATTGTGCCTTTCAACTTTACTTGTTAATTTTTCTCTTGTGCTCTTACTTAAGTCAATCTTTTTTCCATTCACCCAGATTCCTCCTATTAGCATTTATAAAACAATTCAACAATCTTTTATATTTTTATACTATATTATTATATTTATCGTCAAATTTTGATTTTTATTAATGGCTTTTTATAATATACATTTAAGTTTTTTAGATTTATTTTATTTTTTCATAGCTTTTTTCTATTAAATCTTTATATTTCTATAATCTATAAGTTTCACTATTAATTACTATTAGTATCATTATACAATATTGACTATAAAGCTGTATCGTTTTACACAATAAATTAATATCTTTTTAAATTTCTCCTACCTTTTAGCACTTATAGTTAATATTTATGTTTGTAACTTTATCGTAATACATTATAATATATTATAGTGTATTATATTGTCGATTGATAAATTTTTTTAACAAAGGAGAGTAAGAAATGAAAAAAAGAAATATAATTGCTATTATGCTTTTTGGTATCTTATTTATAGGTTCAATATATCTTTATTTTTTAAACAACAATAAAATTAAAGATAATAAAAGTAAAACTGAAGCTTTAAGAATTCAGCTCCAGACCTTAAAAGCTGAAAATCAAACTTTAACAAAAACAAATTCCCAGCTTATTGAAACGAATTCAAGCCTTTCAGAAAAGGTTAATAGATTAAAAAATGTTACAAATTAATATAGATAAATTATATAAAAAAGGAAAGGTGGTACTATGAGAAATTCACGAAGAACAAAAAACCGCTCATTAGGACTTCTATTAGTTAAGATTTTCATTTTCACTTTATGCATTTCTTCACTTGTAGGGGCAGCAATTAGCCAAGCAACCGTTGTCAACAGTAAAAATGAAAGTAGTTCTTTGTTACAGCAAATAAACCAAATGAACAGCGATAACGAGAAATTAAAATCACAAAAT
>JAKBFR010000282.1 GCA_021837545.1 Bacillota bacterium
TACTGAATCAAGCAGATTCTTGAGAAGTAGAGAGTTTATACCACCATTTATTCTAGGTTTTGATGATGAAAAAGATATTCCAAGGTTTTATTATTAAATAAGTAAAAAATACACAAAAACTTATAAAGTAAAATACAATATAAGTGAGTTAATTATTTTTAGGAGAAACAATGGAGTTATGGAACAAAAAAATAAGCCAATGATTAATGACGAACAAGTACAGATGGCGCTTAATGACATTAGAAAAGCAGTTCAAGGAGAAAGAAAAGATGAATTGTTTTATGATTACCTTATTAAGGAGGCACCTACTACTGATGAAAAGACAATAATATCATCTATAAGAGATGATGAACGCAGGCATAATAGGATATTTAGAATGATTTATGAAGATTTTACGGGAGAGAATCTTCCAGCAGGTGAAGAAGAATCCTTTGAAAAACCTGAATCATATTTAGATGGTATTAAACAGGCTTTATTTGGAGAATTAGCAGCAGTAGAAAGATATAGAATAATAAGAAGAATGCTTCCTGGACCATATAAAGAAATATTATTTGATATTATTACAGATGAACTAAAACATGCTTCAAAATATAATTATCTATTTACATTAAATAGTACCATGAAAAATTCATCTATGAATGGAAGCTTGATGGGACAGGATATAACAAATACGACTAATAATATTACTAGCACAACAAATAATATAGCTAGTACTGATACAAGTAATTTTACTCCAGATGATTGGGTTAAATATATTACACCACTAGTTAATCGTGCTTTGGCGGAAGCTAAAGAAGGCATTAATCCTGAACATTTATATCAAGAATTTATACTTTCAGGTGTACTTGTTGGCTTGGGAAAGAAACCTCAAGACGCTATTGAACAAGTTGAAGAGTGGGAGAAAAACGGAACTTCTAAGCTGCTCGCTATGAGTAAAATGAGTAGATATTTTAATTATTAAGATAATAGTAAAATAACTTGGGGTTATAGATACCAAAAAAATAAGAGATATTATTTAAAATACTAAAAGCTAATGATTATACTGACAATGATCTTGTTATTTTTTTGATTGTGCCTAATATAGAATAAGTATACGCTAAATAGTTGTGATTAGTTAAAAAAGGAGGGGAGACTAGAAAGTAGTTTATCTCCTCTTTTTGGTTGGATCATATGAGCGTGTAACTAAGTCGCTTCTTATGTTCATTCAAAAAGGTATAAATATAAATCAAAATGAGAGAAATTTAAAATTTATGAAAAATGTTGTTTTACAGTTGTATTATATGAATGATTGCTTTAACTATATAAGAAGTTTTCAACGAGAAAATGAATATATATTAACGTTAAGGTAAATATATATATGAAAATATTAATATAGGGAGTATATTATGATAGGAAAAATAATTGAAATAGTTCTTAGAAGTACTTCTACTTACATTATTCTATTAATATTAGGACGATTAATTGGAAGAAAACTAATATCAAGGATAACTTTTTTTGATTTTATAGTAGGAATTACCATGGGATCCATTGCAGTAAGAATAGCATTAGGCTCACAAGAATCACCATTTTTGGCGGCGATTTCAGTAAGTGTAATTGCTATATTAGTTGTTATTACAGATTATTTAGATATTAAAAGTATTAAATTTAGAAATTTAGTTGATGGTGAGCCTATTATACTAATAAGCAATGGTAAATTATTAAATTATAATTTAAAAAAAGTAAGAATTACAATAAATAAATTAATGGCGCAACTAAGAGAAAAAGATATATTTAGTTTTGATGATGTAGCAGTTGCACTCATAGAGAGTGATGGTGAATTGACTGTATTACCCAAAGCAAATAAACAACCAGTTACAACTGGAGACTTAAATATTGCAGCAAAATATAATGGATTAATAACAGACATAATTATTGATGGCAAAATAATGTATGATAATTTACAAGATACTAATCATGATGAGCAATGGATTAAAGAGCAACTCAATACTTATAATATTTCTGATGCAAAGGAAGTTTTCTATGCTGGTTTAAATTCAGCAGATGTTTTTTATGTCTCAAAAAAACAAAAAATAAAGATTGAGTATTACAACAAATTATCATGAAGATATAATAAAATTCTTTAAACTAACAATGATATATATTTATAGATAGGCAACATTTCTAATTTGAAGAAAAGTAAATAGTTCAACATTTTTTTATTAATATAGTCATACACTTTATAGATAGAAATATTAAGGGGTATTTATGTCCATGCATTTTGAATTCAAAACTATTAGTGAACTTATAGGAGATAATTATTGCAGACAACAAAAACAATTTACATTAGAGGAATTGTCACAATATGATGGAAGTAATGGAAAACCTGCTTATGTGGCAGTTGAAGGTATAGTTTATGATTTGAGTAACGTAGCAGCTTGGTCTGGAGGAACTCACTTTGATCTTAAAGCGGGTAAAGATTTAACAAATGAATTTAATTCTCATCATGGAGTGATTAAAAAACTCAGTAATATACCAAAGGTTGGAATACTTACAGTAACTAAAGATAAGAATAGTGCATCTGTAACTAGAGTCGCGTTAGTAGATACATATGATTTTAGTCCTGATGATTGGGTTCAGTATATTACTCCATTAGTTAATAGTGCATTAGAAGAAGTTGATTCTGGAATTA
>JAKBFR010000283.1 GCA_021837545.1 Bacillota bacterium
CAAACAAAAAATTTATAACTTCTATAATTAAATAATTTATTGAATTTAGTTATTTTTGTTATATATTTGGTTTTAGATTATCCAAAAACTTATTTATTACAAATTGTATACATGTATACAATTTGTAATAAATAAAAAAGTTCGTCCTCGTATTTTGATTATAATATGCATTTTAAAAAATTGCAATCGTTTCACATAAAAAATTTATCGAATTAACAGTTAAATTGTATACAGGTGTAAATTATTTGATTCCTAAATGTATACCTGCATACAACTATTCTTAAATCATCATCTTCAATGCTGGAATATTAACGACTTCAGAAGGAGATTTATGCTTCCCCAAAAGTTATCTCATTGTTATAGTATGACACCCGCTTATAAAAGTGGCAACTTGCCTTCTGAAATGTCGTTAAAACAAATGAATTTCCTTTGCGAGAAACTTCTTCGCATTCACTGTATGTTCTCTACCTATCTTCTCAGCTAAAATTTCATCTTTATTTTCAAAAGCTTCTATAAGAGCTTTGTGCTCCTTCATAGCTTGATGTCTTCTTTCATTCATTACCAAAGTAAAATTTCTTAATACCGATAAATACTCATAAATTTGTTTCATTTGTTCTATAAGTCTATTATTGTTACTAGCATATAAAATAATATCATGAAATTCCCCATGGGTTTTCCAATATTTTTTAACATCATTATTCTCAATGCATTGTTCCATTTTGCATACCTTTTCTTTTAGATCTGATATTTGAAATTCAGTTAAATTAGAACATGCTAAACTAAATTCTAATCCCTCTAGCACTTCTCTAATTTCATAAATTTCCATGATATCTTTTTTTGATATTCCCTTAACTACAGTTCCTTTTCTAGGCACATTTTCAGCTAATCCTTCAATCTCTAATTGCCTAAAAGCTTCTCTTACAGGTGTCCTACTAACCCCCATATTGTCCGCTATAGAAGTCTCAACAAGTCTACTTCCTGGCTCAAGTGTACCATTAATAATTGCCATTCTTAGTCTTTCAAGGACAATTTCTCTAATAGGTCTTAAATCTGTAGTTTCAATCTTTTCTAATAATGGATTCATATAATCAACTTCCTTAATTACCTTAATATTTAACAAACCTTTAAGCATTATTTATAATTATTATAATATAGGATTTTTTAAATTACAATCATTATAGATAAATATCAATTTAGCTAGATTTATATATCCATACCACTCATATATTGCTCTACTAAATATAAGAATACCGTTACTCCAAGTAAATCAGCACTTCCACCGGGACTTATATTTCTTTCTATAAATTCATCGCATAAACTATTAATTTTTTCTCTACCACAAGAAGTTTTCATTCCACCGCTAGCTATTATTTCTGTGGCTTTTTCCTTTACCACTTCTAAAACTTCTGGAGAATGCCTATGAATTATAGTTGAGTCGTCACAAACTTGCATAATTCCTAATAAGGTATGTACAAGCCTATCATTAATGTTTAAATCTGCATTATTTCTATAAAAGTTTAGAGATAAATCAAAAACCGTAGGTATACCCTTCTCAGCCTCGCCTCTAATTCCTTCAGTCCTATATTTAAAATATAGCTTTTCACCATGTGATAAATTTTCTTTCTTTTGCAATAGGGCAAGTTCTTCTTGTACTATACCTTTAGTCATTTCTTTTATTATGTACTGTACTTCATTAAAACTCTTTTTCTCGTAGATAGCTTTTCCTATTGCAGCACAAGCCGTGCCTATCAAAAACAACATACCTTTATGAGTGTTAATTCCTTTAGTAATTACAAACATATCCTTTTCAGCTTCTACTCCTATTGACCTTATGCTATGAAAAATATCCTTATAAGATTTTTCAGAAAATCCCTCTTGAACAAATAATGGTAGGTACCTACTTAATACAGAAGTACTATCAATGAATGTATAATAGTTCATATCCTCATGAGAGCCATTTGATACTGGCGAAATTAATCCAGGTGATGGAAAACAGGATACTTCATATAACATTGCTTGTGTTGCCAAGCTTCCAATGGCTAAAGAAACCTTATTAATATTAAATACTTCTTCATTCATATAAAGTCCCCCTTACTTTTTTTATATAACCCGTACATTCTATCACCTTTATTGACTCTCGTAAATCCAGACTATACTTTATTAACTCTTTAAATCTAAATTTTATTTCTAAATTAACAAGTTTAATTCTGCAATTTTAGGCCTCTTCTCAAGGTAATTTATATCTATTTCTCAAGTATATCCTTAAGCTCCATCAAATTAGCAATCTCATAAGTAGGTTTTATTGATGTTTTGTTTTCAATTTTATTAGGATTAAACCAGCACGTATTTATTCCAAAATTTATCCCGCCTTGAATATCAGAGGTTAAGCTATCTCCTACCATCAATACCTTGCTCTTGTCAGTATGCTTTATATTGTTTAAAGCATGTTCAAAGATCTTAGGATCTGGCTTTGATACCAAGACCTCCTCAGATACTACTATATCCTCAAAGTATTTTGCTATAATTGATTTTCTTATTCTATTATCTTGTACATCCTTGAGCCCATTAGTAACTATAGTAAGTCTATAATCTTTATGCAAACTTTCTACAAGGTCTATACTATCATCATATAGAAAGGATGCATAAGATAAATGCTTCATGTA
>JAKBFR010000284.1 GCA_021837545.1 Bacillota bacterium
TTTGCAATTATTCAAGTAATATTAACATTGCCTGTAATGATAATGGGATACAAGTTTTATACTATTGGAATAAGAAATCTATTTAAATTAAGTCCTAATATGGATTCTCTAATTGCAATAAGTACGCTCGCAGCATTTATATATGGATTATTTGGTATTTATAAAATAAATATGGGTGATACAGAATACGCAATGCATTTGTATTTTGAATCAGCAGCAGTTATCTTAACTTTAATAACACTCGGAAAATATTTAGAAGCAGTTTCAAAAGGGAAAACATCACAAGCTATTAAAGCATTAATGGGATTAGCTCCTAAAACTGCAACCATTATACGTGATGGCAATGAAATAGTAGTTCCAATTGAAGAAGTAGTAGTTGGAGATATAATTTTAACTAAGCCGGGAGAAAAGCTAGCTGTGGACGGAGAAGTTATTGAAGGTAGCACAGCAATTGATGAATCAATGCTTACAGGAGAAAGCATTCCTGTCGAAAAAACTATCGGAAGTAATGTAATTGGAGCAAGTATTAATAAAACTGGATTTATTAAATATAGGGCAACAAAGGTGGGCAAAGATACAGCTTTAGCTCAAATAGTTAAATTAGTTGAAGATGCACAAGGTTCAAAGGCTCCAATAGCAAAACTTGCAGATGTTATATCAGCTTATTTTGTTCCTACAGTAATTGTATTAGCAATACTTGCAGGTGTAGCTTGGTTAATTGCAGGAGAAACACCAGTGTTTGCATTAACAATATTTATAGCAGTACTTGTAATAGCTTGCCCTTGCGCTCTAGGACTCGCAACTCCAACAGCTATAATGGTTGGAACAGGTAAAGGAGCAGAAAATGGTGTGCTAATAAAAGGCGGAGAAGCGTTAGAGACAACACATCAAATAAAGACAATTGTATTTGATAAGACAGGAACTATAACAGAAGGAAAACCTGTTGTAACTGATATTATAACTAATGAAATTTCAGAAGATGAGATTTTAACTTTGGCTGCAAGTGCAGAAAAAGGATCAGAACATCCATTGGGTGAAGCAATAGTTAGAGGTGCAGAGGAGAAAAAATTAACACTTAAATCAATAGATGAATTTAATGCAATTCCAGGCCATGGAATAGAAGTAAAAATAGATGGTAAAACTATTTTAATCGGAAATACAAAATTGATGCATCAAAAAGATATAGAAATGGATATTTTATCAAAGGAATCAGATAAGCTAGCAAGTGAAGGAAAGACACCTATGTATATTTCAATTGATGGAATACTTAGAGGAATAGTAGCTGTTGCAGATACTGTTAAACCAAGCAGTAAAAGTGCAATTGAATCTCTTCATAAAATGGGTATAAAAGTTGCTATGATTACTGGAGATAACAAGAAGACAGCAGATGCTATAGCTAAACAAGTTGGAATAGACATAGTACTTGCAGAAGTTTTACCAGAAGATAAAGCTAATGAAGTTAAAAAACTTCAAGGAGAAAATCAAAAGGTAGCTATGGTTGGAGATGGTATAAATGATGCACCAGCTTTAGCACAAGCAGATGTGGGAATTGCAATAGGATCAGGAACTGATGTAGCAATTGAATCTGCAGATATAGTTCTTATGAGAAGTGATCTAATGGATGTTACTACTGCAATTAAATTAAGCACCGCAACCATTAAAAATATAAAACAAAATCTATTTTGGGCATTTGGATATAATGTACTTGGCATTCCAGTTGCAATGGGATTACTTCATATATTTGGAGGACCATTATTAAATCCAATGATAGCAGCCGCTGCAATGAGCTTAAGCTCAGTATCAGTTCTTACAAATGCACTAAGACTTAGAAATTTTAAAGTATAATCGCTTAAAAATGGACAATTAGCAATGTATAACTAAGGAGTAAAGTTAAATGGGATTCAAAAAAAATTAATCCACAATTGTACATTGTAAATCTAAAAATAAATGGAGGTAATATTATGAAAAAGAAAATATTAATTGAAGGAATGAGTTGTGAACATTGTGTAGCTCATGTAAAGGAAGCCTTAGAAGGTTTAGACGGAGTAACATCAGTAGAAGTTAACTTACAAGGAAAATATGCAACTGCTGAAACTAACGTTAGTAATGAAGTATTAAAAGATGCAATAGAAGAAGAAGGTTACGATGTAGTAAATATAGAAGAATAATATATAGGTAAATAAAAAAGCTTTGGTAATTAATATTATCAAAGTTTTTTTGTTCGTCCAGCATGTTTGCTGAGCCGGCAGGCTGAAAGAAGTATGCGTCGCCGTCCCTATAAGGAAGACAACTCGAATGCAAGTGCGTTACTGGTGACGGTAATGTATGAAGGAAGCGCTAGAGGATATGTGGAACATGACGCAAGTAAACCAAGTATTGGCTTATAAAGTGGATAACCTTGCAAAAAGTAGGGAAGTCCTAAATTCGGTAGTTATTTTATAAATTTCTATGGATGGGTTCACATGGGGTAGGCGAACTTAACTGGAGAAGCCTTATATTATCTTAGAAATAAGTAAAGCCAAACAAGTTGAAAGATAAGAATGGTCTATGTAGTGGATAGGGATTTATCTAAATGTTTTGACACATTAAATCATGAATTAATAATAAAGTCTGTTAATAAAAGAATCAATATTGAAATAAGTAAACATACATTTTCTAA
>JAKBFR010000285.1:0-1195 GCA_021837545.1 Bacillota bacterium
TCATTAACAAAGAGAATTGTTTCGTTTGTAGGTATTGTAAGCATCTTCTCAATTTCACTGTAATTAATAACTCTTCTCGCAACTATAATTGGACAACTTTTACATATATGTTTTAAAGCGTCCTCATAAATGAGTTCAGTGGAAATAACAAATAAATCCGCCGTAAGACTTCCTTTTATGCCTTCGTCAATTGCATATGAATATATATCAGCAATATCTCTTATATAACTATTTAGCTGCTCATGCAATGTCACTCTTGTTCCGCCAGTTCCAGTTATTAATACAATTTTTTTTCTATTCACTTACATTCCCACCCATCCGAATTTAATCACAATCTTATGAAAAATGCACCTGTTTTCAATTTACAATATTATTCATATTTGTTTATATTATATCACAAAGTGAATTCTACAAAAAACCAATTACCAGCGGAGAAAAAGAGTCCCTGTATTTTAACTTAAGGACCCTTTAATCTTCATCAACGTCGCTACTATATTAACACGTTGTAATGCTAAGCTTTCTTTTTACTTTTTAAAAACAATATTAGGCAAGTAATTCCACCTAAAATTAATATAGTAGAAATCCAAAAGGGTAATACTGAAAATACATTCTTTGATTCATAATAAATTACAATAGAACTTAGTGCTGGCACCTCTAGGGAATCCCCTTTAAATTGTTTTATAGTTTTAACTCCTGATTTTTCACCGTTTACTACAATATTCCATGTTCCTTTCTTAGATAATTTAATAGTTGAGTCTTCTCTATTTGCATTGAAAGCTACTACGATGTCAGACCAAGTATCCATATTGGCATTGTGGTTGATTTCATATGCTACCACATTTTTAGGTGCCGCTAAAAATATCAAATTTTTCTTAATCATATCCACTGAAGTCATTCTGAAGGCAGGATGTGCTTTTCTTAAGCTTATTAAACCTTTGAAATAATCAACAGTGTCAATGTTTTCAGATTTTCGCGTCCAATCAAGCTTATTCACACTATCATCAGACTTATATGAGTTTTTATCTCCACCTTTGGTTCTCAAAAATTCCTGTCCAGCTTGGAAGAATGGAATACCTTGGGAAGTAAGTATAATAGAATCTGCCATTCTGTGCATTTTTAATCTTAATTCATCATTATCTTCTGGATTTGTAAGAAGAAGTTTATCCCACAATGTATTATTATCATGTGCTTCAGC
>JAKBFR010000285.1:1205-2644 GCA_021837545.1 Bacillota bacterium
TAAGTAACAGATTGTACAGGTTCTACCTTACCCCAAGTTTTTATATCACTTGAGTAATCTATTCCTCCAACTATTCCTTTTTTAATATCTGTCTCTCCATGAGTTTTACCGTTTACAAAGCCCTTTGCTTTTGCTTCGAAAACACTACCTTTTATTCCATCTCTTATTGTATCGTTGAAATGTGATATTTCAGGCATTTTATTTGCATTTTTTTGTGATGCTTTTTTATCAGATGAAAGAGTAGTTCCCATATCCCAACCTTCACCGATAATGAGAATGGAAGGATCTATGTTACTCAGTGATTTTCTAACTTCATTCATTGTCTTAACATCAATAAGACCCATTAGATCGAATCTGAATCCATCTAAATTATATTCTTTTGCCCAATACATCACTGAATCCACAATGAATTTCCTTGCCATTGCATTTTCGCTGGCAATGGTATTTCCACAACCACTTTCATTTGCATCCGTACCATTTTTACTATATCTAAAATAGTATCCTGGTACTAATTTGTTGAAATTAGAATTATTGCTACTGTACATGTGATTATATACTACATCCATAGTTACCCTTAACCCATTGTCGTGAAGAGCTTGTACTGCTTCTTTCAATTCTTTAACTCGCGTAGTTGGGTTGTATGGATCCGTTGAGTAACTTCCTTCCGGAGCATTATAGTTTTTAGGATCGTAGCCCCAGTTAAATTGTGGCTTCGTAGAAGTCTCATCCACACTAGCGTAATCGAATATTGGCATAAGCTGAACATGTGTTACCCCTAAGTCTTTTATATAATCAATACCTGTAGGTTTGCCATCAGTTCCCTTTGCTCCTGTTTCTGTAAACGCTAAGAATTTTCCTTTATTTTTCATACCACTGTTTTCGTCTATAGAAAAATCTCTAACATGTAGTTCGTAAATAATTGCATCAGTTAAATTTGTAAACTTAGGTTTTTCACTTGGCTTCCATGTTTCAGGATTTGTTTCTTTTAAGTCTATAACAGCACCCTTATCCCCATTTGCAGCCACAGAACGAGCATAAGGATCTACAGCCTCAGTCCAAACTCCTCCAACATTAACTTTATAAGTATAAAATATACCTTTTTGATCCCCATTTAAGTCAAAAATCCATGTTCCCTTTTCACTTTTTTTCATACTAGCTTCATTACCAATTTTATCATTCCACTTTTTATAAGTTACAAGCTTTACTTCAGTTGCAGTTGGTGCCCATACCCTAAAGCTTGTTTTACTGGTAGAATAAGTGTTACCTAAATCATTTCCTTCATAATAAAACATTTTTTCAAAACTAGCACTTCCCATTACATCTCCAAGCACAACTTCCTTTTCCCCAAAACCTTCCTTGGATACAATGAGTTTTTGACCTAAGTTCACATCTTCACTAAGCTCTATCTTAGCAACAGTTGTAGCATCGTTATTTACTTC
>JAKBFR010000286.1 GCA_021837545.1 Bacillota bacterium
TTCCGATCTTCTGTTGTAGTACCTTTTTTCGGAGACCAAAACTATTGGGCTTGGTGCCTCGAAGAGCTTGAGGTAGCTCCGGGGAAAATACCAAGTAAGAATCTTAAAGCAGAGAATTTAGCTAGTGCCATAAAGCTTGCTCTGGATAAACAAATGAAAGAAAAAGCAAAAATCCTTGGTGAAAAAGTATGTAGGGAAGATGGAATAAGGTCAGCAATAAAAGCACTGAGAGATTGGAATCTTATACCACATAATAACAATAGATAGTAAATTTTCTGTGATGAAATAATAAATATAAAGTGTATTTTGATAATACCCCCTAAAACTTAAAAAGTTCTCCGTATATATAGGTGAAGACACAAAAACCCACAAATGCAAATTAAAAAATAATATACATACGGAGGAATACAACATGAAAAAAATAGCAATTTTAGTAGCCACAGTTTTGGTATTGGGAGGCATCAGCACACGAACTTACGCAACAGAAGTTAATACTGAAACTAAACAAGCAGCTGAGACAGTAGCATCCTATAAAGATGAAGCAGGTATTACACCAGACAGCTTATTGTACACGATAGATCAAGCTATTGACAATTTAAGAGTATTATTAGCTTCAAATACTGAAAAGAAAGCAACGGTTATGGCCGGCATTGCTGAAGAAAGACTTGGTGAAAGCGAAGTTATGGCTGAAAAGGGAGACGCTAAACTCGCTGAAGAGGCTCTTAAGGAATATAATGAAAAAATCACTGAAGCAAGTGATAAATTGCAGGAAGTGGTAAATAGCACAGAAGTAACTGCTCCCGTAACAACAGAAGAAAACCCAAATGAAAAGCTAGAACAAAGCATTACGGATTTAGAAAAAGCAATTCAAGAAGTTCAAGATAAGTCATTAGTAGTTTTGGATAATCTTAAAGATGTAATTCCAAAGGAATCAGTTGAGACTGTAAAAGGAGTTATTGAAGATCAAACAACACATAAAGAAGCTGTTGCAAAGTTCGTTGCTGAAAGACATGATTTTAATGCAGCTAAAAAGACTTTAAATATGGCAAATGTTTCACTGAAAAAAGTTGAAAAAAGCGGAAGTGAAGCCGATATTAAGGCAGCACAAGATAAATTAACTGCAGCACAAAGCGCGTATATGTTAGCAAAAACTGACCTTAATGCAGCCTTTGAGGCAAAAAAAGCGGCTGATGCTAAAATAGAAGAAAACAAGGAAGAAGTTAACCCAGGGGAAGCTGTACAAGTTCCAACTGAAGAATCTACAAAAGTTGAAGAAAGTAACAAAGTTGAAGAAACTACTACAGTTGAAGCAAATAACAAAGTTGTAGAAGAATTAGCAAAACCAACGGCATATACTAAAACTAACAATGGTAATGGAAACAAGCCTTCTACCATAGAAAAAAAAGATTCTGAGGGCAACAAAGATAAAAAAGTAAAGAAAGATAAAGAAACATCAGTGCACGGAAAATCAGAAGAATCAAAGGGCAAGAAAAAATAAGAAATAGTAAAAACTGAGACTGTTAATGTATTAGTATAAATTCTAATGCATTAACAGTCTCTAATTTTTTTAAAATTATTTATAACCAAATTCCCTTGGACCATAATCTCTGACTTCTAAGCTTTGTGCTTTTAACGACATTTAAGAAGGAAAGTCTCCTACTTCTATAAGTGGTTAAAATTTCAGCGTCGAAGATGATGATTCAATTGTATTAAAGAAATAATCTTTTTTACAGGATTATCTTTATAGTTATTTTTGACACTTTACCATTATAAATTTAAATGGAGGTTTATTTTCCGCATTCTTATGTGGCTCAACAATTTCTGAAACTTCGATTAATCCATATTCTCCAAATTCTTGTTTTATCGAGTCAGAATCATAAAAAAACATTTTTACTCCTTCCATTATCTCGAAATAGTCTTTACCCAGTTGTTTGCCACGTCCGTACATTGGGGCATCTTTTGAAATAGTAGTAAAAATCATATATCCCTTTGGCTTTAACTGATTATAGCAATCTTTAATAAACTTATCTCTCTCACTACTACTTAATAAGTGAATAAGTCCATAGGAAAATATACCGTCATAAAGTTTGTTATCAAAAGGCATGTCACTTACTGAACCATGATAGATACTAATATCAACACCGTTTTGTCTTGCCAAATCAATGGCTGTCTTTGAAATTTCAATACCTGTTACGTTAATTCCGTTTTCAATAAAAACCTTTGCATTTCTGCCATATCCAATACCAGGTATCAATATGTCCTTAACTTTCTTTTCAAGGAAAAAGTCCTTTGTTAGGATTGAGGAGTCTGAAGGTTCAAATCCCCACATAGTTTGTTTTTCTATAAAACTTGATTCCCAGAATTCTGTCATAGCTATATCTCCTTTAATCAATAAATATTTGTAATATTTTCCTGATCGATTTCTTTTGAATTGTGCTCAGTTGGTGTTTTTCCACACTTATCCTGCTATTCATTTATTCTTGTTTTTTATTTTCATTAGAGGCATTGGACTTGATACTTGAAGCTAATATAGTATGGAATTTTTCTAATCCATAAATTATGTTTTCTATATCCTTAACATTTGCGTCTTTAAATGTATTGAAAAGATAATCTTTTTTTATACAATTAAAGTCAACATCC